>JAUWBB010000312.1 GCA_030605195.1 Bacteroidota bacterium | reverse complement strand
GCTGGGCGGGTTCCTGGCCGCACGTAACGGGCTGAAATACTGGATATGGTGGATGATAATAGCTATAAACCTTCCTAATTTTGTATATGTGGCCCTTTCTTATCTACAGCCTGAATCGTTATTATTGATCAATATCGCGGTAGCTACCGAACAATTCGGGTATGGCTTCGGGTTTACTGCATACATGCTATATATGATATATGTTTCGGAAGGAAAGCATAAAACAGCCCATTTTGCAATCACCACGGGATTTATGGCACTTGGAATGATGATTCCCGGCATGATTAGCGGATGGTTGCAGGAAATAATTGGTTATCAAAATTTCTTTATCTGGGTAATGATCTGTACAATTCCCGGTTTTATTGTTCTGATATTCGTAAAAATTGATCCGGAATTTGGAGTAAAAAAAGAAAAAGCCCAAAAAAGTGAATAAAACCTGTAGCCACGGTGAAATATGCTCCTGCATCGCATTTCACGGGGCAGGCAAATCGCAAATCACAATGACTAAAATATCAATATTACTTTTATTAAGAAGGGTTTGGAGTTTTGAATTTGGAACTTGAAATTTATTTGTTATTTGTGGTTTGTGGTTTGGAATTTCATACTTAAGCAAGCATTTTTAGTTTATGTACAAACTCTAATTAATTATTTTCAGATGAAATATCATAAATCAATCTTATCTATCTTTATTTCTTTGTTTCTTCAAATTGCTGCCTTTTCGCAAGACATCCGGGAAAAGGTTCCACCGTCATTTTTGAATTATGGAAAAGAATGGGTTGATTCGGTATTTAACACTCTTTCTCCTGATGAACGAATTGCTCAACTTATTTTTGTGGCTGCTTATTCAAATAAAGACATTGTTCATGAGGTGGAGATAACCGACCTGGTCAGGAAATACAAAATTGGAGGTTTGATTTTCTTTCAGGGTGACCCCTTAAAACAAGCTATACTTACAAATTTTTATCAATCCCAATCTAAAGTTCCCCTTCTGATTGCAATGGATGGGGAGTGGGGATTGGGCATGAGGCTTAACAACATTATGAAATTTCCATACAAAATGAGTCTCGGGGCTATTGCAGATGATTCACTTATTTATGCGATGGGATGTGCTGTAGCAAATCAATGTAAAAGGCTGGGAGTTCACATTAATCTTGTCCCTGTAGTGGATATCAACAATAATCCAAAGAATCCGGTAATCAATCACCGCTCATTTGGTGAAGATAAACGTAACGTAACCTCCAAAGCTGCAATGTATATGACGGGACTGCAGGATAATGGTATTCTTGCCAGGGCAATATTGACTGGAAGTGATATCCTTGAATTTACCAAAAATGTACCCCAGGCTATTATGAAGATCAAAAAGAACATAAAGGAAGGGCTGATATCTCAGGAAGAGATTGATAACCGTTGCCGTAAGGTCCTGTCAATGAAATACCGGGCTGGATTGAATGATTTCAAAAAAATAAACACCGAAAATCTGACAGCTGATCTGAATCCGGTTTCTTCGAAATTACTGAACCGTAAACTTATAAAAGCCTCACTGACCGTCTTAAGGAATAATGAAGATCTGGTACCCCTGAAGAATCTGGATCAGGTGAATATCGCGACTCTGATGCTGGGTGCTTCTGTGCTTACACCATTCCAATCCATGTTGGAAAAATATACAAGGATGGAACATTTTTACTGGACAGAAGACATGGATACCTTAGCTACAAACAAGTTGTTTGTAACCCTTCAATCATTCGACCTGTTGGTTGTTGGAATCAGTGACCTCAACCAAATACCTTATAAAGATTTTGGAGTTACAGAGAAAATGAAACAGTTTCTCAAGCAAGTAATTCAATCAAACCAAACCCTTGTGGTGGTTTTTGGAAATGCATATTCACTGGATAAATTCAAAGGTATTGAAACAGCAAAAGGATTAATATTAACATACCAGGATGGCAGCCTTTATCAGGAACTTGCAGCACAAGTGATATTTGGCGGGATTGGCGCCGGCGGGAAATTGCCGGTAAACGTCAATGAATATTTCAAATTAAACGATGGCATTAAAACTCCGGGTGGAATCCGGCTCAGTTATACCCTTCCTGAAGCAGCAGGGATGAACTCAAAGGTATTGGATAAAAAGATTGACTCGATTGCTTTGACGGGGATCCGTGAAAAAGCCTTCCCCGGTTGCCAGGTTTTGGCAGCACATGAAGGAGCAATTATATTTCATAAATGTTATGGTTTTCAGACCTATAATAATTTGATTCCCGTGAAAAAAACAGATCTGTACGATTTTGCATCGGTTACAAAGATTACAGGCCCCCTACCCGCTTTGATGAAATTGTACGACAACGAAAAAATTGATCTTAACGAAAAATTCAGCTATTACTGGCCTGATTTTAAAAGATCCAATAAATCAGAAATCGTAGTGCGGGATGTTTTAGCTCATCAGGCCTCTCTGATTCCCTACATAAGTTATTGGAAAAACACGATCAGAAAAAATGGCAAATTCAAATGGCACACACTAAAGAGGGACTCAAGCTTGCTTTTCCCGGTTAAAGTAAACAACAAACTTTATTTACACAAGAATTATTTAAACAAGATTTACCGGGCGATCAGGAAATCTCCAATAAGGGAGAATAATGATTATACTTATTCCGGATTAAGCTTTATTTTGTATCCAAAGATCATTGAAAATCTAACCGGGATAAGTTATGAAACCTATCTGAAGAGAAATTTTTATCGTCCTTTAGGTGCCTTCACGCTGACATATAATCCGGCAAATCATTTTCCATTGGCGCGAATTATCCCCACGGAGTATGATGATTTTTTCCGGACGGAACAGATTCATGGATATGTTCACGATGAAGCAGCAGCCATGATGGGCGGTATATCAGGTAATGCCGGTTTGTTTGGTACTGCAAACGATCTGGCCAAACTGATGCAAATGTATCTCAACATGGGAGTTTATGGTGGTAAAAGATTCATATCTGAAGATACTCTGAAAGAATTCACACGTTATCAATTTGCTGACAATAAAAATCGAAGAGGACTGGGGTTTGATAAACCTCTATTAGAAAATCAAAAACTAAATCCTGACGAAATTTACCCGACCATAAGCGCCAGCTCAGGCAGCTTTGGGCATTCTGGTTTTACCGGCACATTCACCTGGGTTGATCCGGAGAAAGAATTGTTGTATGTGTTTTTTTCCAACAGGGTTTATCCTACCAGGGAGAATCAAAAGATCTATGATCTGAATATCCGGACGTCAATTCTGCAAGTTCTTTATGATGCCATTTTTGAAGAATAAATAAACGATTACGCGATTACCTTCGGTGAGATCGGTTATTCACTTCGTTCGTGAGAACGCTTAGCTTAATTCGCTAAGTTGACGATTTGTAACAACGAACCGGGAACAAAGAACCTTGAACAGTAAAAGGTAAAACCTGCCAGGGTCGGCGGGTAAGATAGCAGGGAAGGGAGACCTGCCTGCCCGACGTAGTATGCGAAGGCGGGGCAGAGTTTGAGAAAAGTAAGTAGGAAGAAAGTTAGTGGGTTATTAAGTTATTAGGTTAGTAGGTTAGTGAGTTAGTAGGAAGACAAAAGGAAAAAGATAAAAGTTTAAGAGCAGAAGGGGCGCAAAGTAGGACGAAGCTCCGGTTCGTCATTTTATTTCAGATAGAGCGTAGAGCTGAGACTGGGTGAAAATGGAAATATATAGAAATAGATAGAAATAAAGTCGTGGACAGTATGCAGTATTTAGTAAGCAGTTCCCCACCAAATGACCACCTAATAATTACTGAATGACCATTGTATGACTATCGTTAACTAAAGTAATAATGTAGGCTTTTTCATTGTCAAGCCAGATACCAACGTTTTTTTCCATATTTGAGATAATTTTATGTTTTCCTGAATGTAGAATGTTTATCACTTAATAAAGTAAAATGCCTCTACCTTGTCCCTGTTAAATCCTGCTATTATAAGTGGTGTATCACCATCGAAATAAAGCAATGACTCTACCATTCCATGGAGCATTAATCC
>JAUWBB010000148.1 GCA_030605195.1 Bacteroidota bacterium | reverse complement strand
ATTTTTTCAAAAACACCTGTTCGACGGCATTATCCATCTTGCTGCCGAATCTCATGTCGACCGGTCCATTCTTGCCCCGATGGATTTCATAAATACCAATATAATCGGAACGGTAAACCTGCTAAATTCATCGAGAGAAATCTGGGCAGGGAATATGCAGGGAAAGCGGTTTTATCATATTTCAACCGATGAAGTTTTTGGTTCCTTAGGAAAAGACGGATCCTTTTCCGAGACCGCTCCATATGATCCCCGCAGCCCATACTCTGCTTCCAAAGCCAGTTCAGATCACCTGGTAAGAGCATACTTCCATACATACAACTTGCCAATTGTAATTTCTAATTGCTCAAACAATTACGGACCTTACCAGTTTCCTGAAAAATTAATACCCCTTTCTATTAATAACATATTAAATCAAAAACAAATTCCGGTATACGGGAAAGGGGAGAATATCCGGGATTGGCTGTACGTCGAGGATCATGCAAAGGCAATTGACCTCATATTTCATCAGGGTGAAAACGGTGAAACATACAATGTCGGGGGTAATAATGAATGGAAGAACATTGACCTTATTCAAAAACTTTGCCGGATTATGGATAAAAAACTAAACCGTACACCAGGCGCTTCCGAGAAATTAATCACATTTGTAAAAGACCGGGCGGGACACGACCTGAGGTATGCTATCGATTCTTCAAAAATCAGGAAAGAACTGAAATGGGTTCCCTTAGTCGATTTTGAAAAAGGATTAAAACTAACCGCGGAATGGTATCTGCAAAACAAGGAATGGCTCAATAATGTTATCTCAGGTGAATACGAAAAATATTACGACGATCAATATTTAAAAAGATAATATCCGGGTTTGTCTGTAAAATGCGAATGCTGCTGTAAATATCGGGGCTGTCCAGGAAGGAAGGAAAATTAAACGGAGAAACACAGACCTGCCTGCCTGGCGGCACGACAGGCAGGGGAGACACAGAGAGTCACGGAGAGGTTGATTTTCATTACTCTACGGTAACCGATTTTGCCAGGTTTCTGGGTTGATCAACGTTGCATCCCCGCATTACGGCAATGTGATACGAAAGCAATTGGAGAGGAACAACCGTTAACAAAGGTGCGAGGATAACATTTGTTTCAGGAACTTCCAGGATATGATCCGCAAGATCTTTAATGACTGTATCTCCTTGCGAAACAACTGCTATTACAATTCCCTTTCTTGCTTTAACCTCCTGGATATTGGTAACTATTTTATCATAAGAATTGTCCTTGGTTGCAATTACCACAACAGGCATGTTTTCATCGATCAGGGCAATCGGGCCTTGTTTCATTTCAGCGGCAGGATAACCTTCCGCATGTATATATGAAATTTCCTTAAGTTTTAAAGCTCCCTCCAAAGCTACCGGAAACAAGTAACCCCGTCCCAAATAAATGAAATTCATCGCATCTTTGTATAGCCCGGCTATGGTTTTAAACTTGTCATTTTGTTTCAGAATTTTTTCAATCTTTTCAGGTACATTTATCAATTCATTAACCAAACCGGTAAATTTTTCTTCATCCAGTATCTTTTTTTCTTTTCCTATCAGAAGTGCAACCATGGTTAGAACAGTCACCTGTGCTGTAAATGCCTTTGTAGATGCCACTCCGATTTCAGGCCCTGCATGAGTGTACACTCCCGCGTCGGTTTCTCGTGGAATACTTGAACCAACCACATTACAAATTCCCAATACCAAAACACCATTTTTCTTAGCCTGCCGTATTGCTGCAAGAGTATCAGCCGTCTCACCGCTTTGACTAACAGCAATCACAACATCATCTTTACAAATAATGGGATTCCGGTATCTGAATTCAGACGCGTATTCAACTTCAACCGGTATCCTTGCAAACTCCTCAATCAGATATTCTCCAACCAGACCGGCATGCCACGATGTTCCGCATCCAATAATAATTATCCGTTTTGCCTTTATCAGTTGTGGTAATACATCAAACAATCCGCCTAAATGAATTTCAGTAAAATCGTTGGTTATCCTGCCTCTGAAAGTATCCAGAATCGATCTTGGCTGCTCAAATATTTCCTTTAGCATAAAATGCTTAAAGTTATTTTTCTCAATATCACCAATGTCAAGGTCAATGGTCTGAATTTGTGGGGTCAGGATTTCATTCCGGATGGTTTTTAAAGTGAGCTCTCCTTTTTTTATAACAGCAATATCATCATCGTGAAGGTAAATGACACTATTGGTATGTTCAACAATAGGTGTTGCGTCAGAAGCTATTAAATATTCATTATTACCTATTCCAATAACCATTGGGCTTCCTTTCCTCGCCGCGATGAGTTGATCCGGTTCATTTGTACAAATAACAACCAGCCCATAGGCGCCAATTACTTTTGTTAAGGCAAGCCGTATGGCAACTTCAGCATCGACCTTTCCTTTAAGATAAATATACTCGATTAAATTTGCCAGGACCTCCGTATCGGTCTCGCTCTTAAAATGATATCCACTGTCTTGAAGTCTTTTTTTCAATCGTGCATAATTCTCAATAATCCCGTTATGAATAATGATAAAATGCCCGTTTCCCGACATATGGGGATGTGCATTAATGTCATTTGGTTCTCCATGAGTTGCCCAACGGGTATGACCTATCCCAATTTTCCCTGATTTGTCCTTATTCTGAATATGAGTTTCAAGATCGGCAACCCTGCCCTTGCATTTATAGATTTTTGATTTCCCATCAATCAACGACACTCCTGCTGAATCATATCCCCGGTATTCCAACCGTTTTAACCCATTGATAATAATCGGGAGTGCTTCCTTTTCTCCAATGTAACCAACAATACCACACATTGTTTTAGGGATTTGATAATAAAAAAAATGTAATTATTAAGTTATTTATTCATCTCTTACTAAATCTGGAATGATGCCCGCCCGTACCGAACGGTACGTTCGGGCGGGGAATAATGTTTTCTATACAAATAAATCTTCTCAATATTCCAACATTCCCTTATTCCATCATTCCTTATGTCCTTTCTTACAATTGAATTGATTAATTACAAGAAAATTATTGAAAAAATTATTAACTACTTCGTTTACAGCCTGGAATAGGTGAGTTTTAACTGTATTTTATTTGAATTTTCTCCATTCGACAGAACAACCCTGCAGGGAGAAATGTTACTATCACGAACAAAAAGATATATAGTTAGGTCATCCGTTTTTCTCAGGAAATCCTGTAATTGAGTGGTAATTTTAAAATGGTACAACCCATTTTCTTCATCCAGCTTTCCGTCAAAATAATCATCTCCCAGCAAGGCATCAAAAACAAGGATAAATTCTTTGTTTTCATTCATGGTTTTTAATACCAGTTTTTCAGGAGGTGGAAACATTTCAGAAAACGGATCATAAGCAGATAAACTTACTATAATTTCTGCATTATTTATAGCAACTGGCATGGAGTCCCTCCTCCACGATTCTAAAAAGGACAAATCAATACGCGTATAAACACCACCCATACCCATTGCATATATTACACTATCCGGAATTAAATCATCCAGGTGTGAAATCTTGTAAGTAACATCAGCCGTCTCATAATCATGAGAATAACGGTTGATACTGACACATTTGTCATTAATTACACAATCATACGAGATTGTTGAATCGGTATCGGCATTATGATAATATATGATTAGTTTTGAATCGGAAGATAAAAGATCAAAATATGTAATACCACCACCTTCCGTAACATTTTCAGAAGTAACATAAATACCCTTAAATACTTCCCTGAATTCCTTCTGAAGTTCATAATTTCCGACATCAACAATTTTCTGTGCGATGGAAACATCAAGTTTAACGCTTACCAATGTATCATTTTTTGGCTGGAAGGTTGTAGTACCGATCAAAGATTCACTCAATATTCCTTCCAGACTCAAATTGGAATAATAATCTGTTGTATCCTCCCCAAAATCTTTAATCAGTTCATAAACCTCCAGGATTTGTTCATAATCTCCGTCACCATAGTAGCCATTTGCACGTAGATACAAGATGAGAGAGTCAGCAACCGGTTGATTTCCAAAATCCTGCGGGTTGGATAACCTTGTCTGAGTAATAAAATCAGCCTTGCTGGTACCAAAAACCGGATCTACTTTACTTCCAAGCAAGGCAGGATTCATCTTACTGGAAAGAATAGAATCGGTGGAAAACGTATATGCTTCAAGGGTAAAATCATCGGTATATTTTACATTTATTTTTTCACTTGGAGGCATAATATTACCTCCGAGATCACTGGCTTCATTTTCACATCCGGTAAGGAAAGCAAAAAGCAGAAAAACCGCAGGGATCGCGGTCATTAGTGTAAGTATTTTAAAGAATAATGATTTGAAAAAACTATACGGATTCAATAACATCGGAAGATAATATTTCATCATAAAACCGCGCATAAACATCAACATAATCTTTGTCATTTTGATATTCCAAAACGGGCATTTTTCTTTTGTTTATAAAATCCCTAATATTCGGGTTAATATTTTCACTTGCAATAATCGCGCCATCCGCTTTCGAGAGTGCTAGTTTACTCAAATTAATATAATTTGGATTTTGAATTAAGGCAATATCCTTATCCAAAACCCCATCTATCAAAAGCTTATTTCTAAAAGAAAATTTTAATGGGTTTTTAAAATCATTCTCATAAACCGAATACACTACTTTTGTATGGCTAAATAAGGGATCATCCCTGTAAGCGGTCTTAATATACATTGGTATCAAACTGGCCATCCAGCCATGACAATGGACCAGATCAGGTGGCCACCTGAGTTTTTTGACGGTTTCAAGAACTCCCCGGGCAAAGAATATTGTCCTTTCATCATTATCGGTGAATTCTTTGCCATCTTCATCAGAAAAAATAAATTTTCTTTGAAAATAATCTTCATTATCAATAAAATAAACCTGCATACGGGCCGATTGAATTGAAGCAACCTTAATGATCAATGGATGATCGGAATCATTAATGATCAGGTTCATCCCGGATAACCGAATTACCTCGTGAAGTTGGTTCCTTCTTTCGTTGATCGTGCCAAATTTAGGCATGAAGGTCCTTATTTCCTTGCCGCGCTCCTGAATCCCCTGGGGAAGATAACGTCCGATAATGGACATCTCACTTTCCGGCAAATAGGGTGTAATTTCTTGAGTAACAAATAATACTTTAAGCTTTTCCATCAATCCTTCCCCGCTTGTAAACATTGTGCAAAATTAATAAAAATATTCATATTATTATAAACAATGCCTTCCAATTCTCCGGATATGATTTAATATTAAGCATTTTGCCAGTATACACCTGCCTTTTGCAGATTTATTATAACCTGATTTATTACTCAATGTGAGATCGCTTCGTTTAGTTCGGTTGATTTTTTCAGGTTTCATTATAACTTTGCAAGGTAATTTTCAGATGATGATCATACACGACCAAATTAAATCCCTGACCGATGAAATTAATCATCTTCGATCAGATGGAAAGAAACTGGGTTTGGTGCCGACCATGGGGGCCTTGCACGATGGACACCTCTCATTAATGAAGCATTCATTCAGGGATAACGACCTCACTGCCGTAAGTATTTTTGTAAATCCCATACAATTCAACAACATAGAAGATTTAAAAAAATATCCGGGAGATCTCCAAAAAGACCTGGAAAAACTGGGTAAGATCTTAAGACAAAATGACCTTGTTTTTACTCCTGATGTAAATGAAATGTACCGGGACCCGGTTACTCATATTTTCGATTTCGGTAATCTGGACAAAGTTATGGAGGGCAAATACAGGAAGGGACATTTTAACGGAGTGGCCATTATTGTAAGCAAACTTTTAGAAATTTTCCAACCCGATAAAGCATATTTCGGACAGAAAGATTTTCAACAACTGGTTATCATCAAGTCTTTGGTTAAACAACTTGATTTACCTGTTACCATTGTTTCTTGCCCAATCGTCAGGGAACATGACGGCCTGGCAATGAGTTCAAGAAATGTTTTACTTTCGGAGAAACAAAGAAAAGAAGCTGCCTTAATCCCTGAGACCCTTTTTTCAGCCGTTCAAAAATCAAAAAGCCTGAGTGTAAAAGAACTAAAAAAATGGGTGATAAAGAGAATAAATAATAATCCCGAGTTAAGGGTAGAATATTTTGTAATTGTCGATAATATCGAATTATTTCCGGTAAAATCATGGGAAGAAAAAAAGGAGAAATACGGTTGTATTGCCGTAAACGTTGGAACAGTTCGTTTAATTGATAACGTTAAGTTTCCGGAAAAGATCGAAAAAGTTAATCCATATTATTCCTAATGTAGCACAAGGTTATGAACAAAAACATCTGTTACAAGATACAGGGGAAAAAACATGAAACTTGTAACTTGCAACATTCAATTATTTAAAAATAAAATTTTGCAAAAAAAGTAAAATGTTTAGCTGTAATAGCATAATAAATGATATGTTTATGGTTAAAATAATGTTAAAAGATCACTTTACTTTTTATTTTTATACTGAAATAAAATTAACACACCATGTTTATCGAGGTAATTAAATCCAAAATTCATAAGGTAACGGTTTCGGAGGCGAATTTGCAATATATGGGAAGCATCACGATTGATGAAGATTTGATGGATGCCGCCAATATTATTGAAAATGAGAAAGTTCAGATAGTAAATGTTAATAACGGTGAACGTCTGGAGACATATGTAATCAAAGCAGAAAGAGGTTCCGGTACGATTTGCCTGAATGGCCCTGCTGCCCGGAAAGCTGCCGTTGGCGATATCATAATTATTATTTCCTATGCATTACTGGATGCCAATGAGGCCAAATCCTTTAAGCCAAACATAATATTTCCTGATACGGCTACCAATAAACTCATTTAGTTAACTCCTTGAAAAAAAGATTTTTAAAAATCCTCTATTACCTGGTATTCCTTACCCTGGGAATCCTGTTGTTATATTTCGCCTTTAGAGGAATAAACCTTAATGAACTCCTGATTGGTTTAAAAAGTGCAAATTATTCTTGGGTTTTCTTATCTCTTATTTTCGCATTTTCGGGATTTTTTATCCGGGCTTATCGGTGGAATCTGTTGATCGAACCTTTAGGATATAATCCAAGCCTGAGAAACACTTTCTATGCTGTGGCGATTGGTTATCTGGCAAATTTTGCACTACCCAGATTAGGTGAAATCACCCGCTGTGGCACGTTGAATAAAACGGAAAACACTCCTTTCGACGCTTTGTTGGGAACCGTTATTGTTGAGCGTGTAATTGATGTTATTAGCTTGTTTTTACTTGTTCTCCTTATTTTTTTTGTAAAAATGGAATTTTTCGGAAACTTCCTGAAGGAATATATATTTCTTCCCCTGGTTCGAAAATTTTCCGGCTTTTTTGATTTTCCCCTTTTATCTTGGCTGGTTTTCTTTGGAATCACGCTTGTCATTGGGGCTACATACTTTGCATTTAAG
>JAUWBB010000147.1 GCA_030605195.1 Bacteroidota bacterium | reverse complement strand
GGAAGAAATGCTGGAAATTGGGAAAAAGAAAAAAAAATTAATCATTGGCATTCCACGCGAATCAAGGAATGATGAATACAGGGTCCCGCTAACGCCGGAAGCCGTTGGATTACTGGTTGACAATGGGCATGATGTGATTATAGAAACAAATGCAGGAAATGAAGCAAGTTATGTAGATACGGATTATAGTGAGTACGGTGGTTTTATTGTGGATAATAAAAAGGAAGTTTTCCGTTCTGATATCGTCTTAAAAATAGCCCCCTTGTCTTTGGAAGAAATTGAGCTATTGAAAGGCAATCAGGTAATCATTTCTTCTCTTCATATTACCAAACAGTCGGAAGCGTTTATCCGTAAAATAATGCAAAAAAAGGTTACAGCCATTGCTTTCGAGAATCTGAAAGATAAGTTTGATTGCTACCCGGTTGTTCGTTCAATGAGTGAAATAGCCGGGATTACTTCGATTTTAATTGCATCTGAATACCTGAGCAATGTTCACAAAGGGAAAGGGGTTATGTTGGGTGGGATCACCGGAATAACACCCGCGGAGGTAATTATTCTTGGAGCAGGTACAGCGGCTGAATATGCCGCCAGGGCATCGCTGGGATTAGGGGCAATGGTAAAGGTGTTTGACAACTCTATTCATAAACTCAGGCGATTGCAATATTATGTCGGTCAGCGGCTACATACTTCCATTTTTCATCCTAAAGTTCTGGAAAAAGCACTTCGTTCGGCCGATGTGGTGATAGGGGCAGTTTATTTAGTTGGTAAACGCCCATGGGTTTATATTACCGAAGATATGGTTAAATTGATGAAAAAAGGCTCAGTTATCGTTGACATTAGTATCGATCAGGGAGGTTGTGTTGAGACATCACAATCCACCGATCACAATAATCCTGTTTACACCAGGCATGGAGTAATACATTATGCCGTAACCAATATTCCATCCCGTGTAGCCAGAACGGCTTCCATTGCATTGAGCAATGTATTCTCACCCATCTTATTGAATATCGGACGATCAGGTGGCATTCAGGTACAATTGAAAGAAGACAAAGGATTAAGAAGAGGTGTTTATATTTATAATGGAATTCTTACCAATGAATTCATTGGTAAGAATTTTGGAATACAATCCAAGGATATTGAGCTTCTCCTTGCAGCATTTTAATTCGTTTTATTTTATTTTGCCGCGAGGATAATTGAAATTACCTTTATCCGGTTCAAAAAAACTTTGTGTCAATGCGATTAATTTACGATCTGGGTTTAGTGATCTACCGTATGTCCATCCGGATCGCTTCCATTTTTAACGGTAAAGCGCGGTTATGGTTGAATGGAAGGAAAAACTTATTTGCTAATATCCTGAAACAAGTTAATCCTCAGGAAAGAATAGTCTGGTTTCATTGTGCATCACTCGGTGAATTTGAACAGGGCCGTCCTGTAATTGAAGCCTTCAGTAAACAAAATCCTGAATATAAGATATTGCTTACATTTTTTTCTCCCTCAGGATATGAGATCAGAAAGAATTATGATGGAGCTGATTATATCTTTTATCTGCCAATGGATTCAAAGAGAAATGCAGAAAAGTTTATTGAGCTTATCAATCCATCCGTTGTGGTTTTTATCAAATATGAGTTTTGGTATCATTTCATTCAAACGCTTAATAATAAGAACATTCCGGTTTATCTGATCTCTGCAAATTTCAGAAGTACACAAATCTTTTTTAAACGGTATGGCGAATTCTTCAGGAACCTGTTAAAATTCTTCACTTATATATTTGTTCAAACAAGCAGTTCAAAAGATTTGCTTTCAACCATCGGATTGAACAACGTCAGTGTTGCCGGCGATACCCGGTTCGACCGCGTTTATTCCATTGTTAAACAATCTAACCGCTTACACGTTGTTGAAAATTTTAAACAGAATAAAACTACCATTATCGTTGGAAGCAGTTGGAAAGAGGATGAGGAGATACTGATTCCCTGTTTAAACCAAACTTTTCATGATGTGAAATGGATTATAGCACCGCATGAAATCCACGAGGAAAATCTTTCAAGGATCATAAGGAACATTAACAAAAGAATAGTCCGGTATTCGGAAATGAACCGGGAAAATGCTCCAGATTTTGACGTATTGCTTATCGATAATATTGGTATGTTATCATCTTTGTATTATTATGGTGATATAGCTTATATTGGTGGCGGTTTTGGAAAAGGAATTCATAACATTTTGGAGGCTGCAACATTTGGAATACCGGTTATATTCGGCCCCAACTTTCAAAAGTTTCATGAAGCTGTTGATTTAATAAATCAGGAGGGAGCTTTCTCAATCCGAAGTTTTGAAGAATTAATGAACACCCTTGATACTTTACTCCAAAATCAGGAACTCCTTGATACTGCCGGGAAAATTGCAAAAAAATTCATCGAAAACAGCCTTGGAGCCACAAATATCATTGTTGAAAAATTGGTTACTAAAAAATAAAGCACATTTCTTCTTAAGTTACGAACATAAATTCTGGAACAAAAAGAACCCTTACTAGATCAGGCAATGATACCAGACCAATCTATCGCGGTTATGGCAGTAATAAGCAGACACTAAGGGTTTTTGAAATCCTTAGTATCTTTCTTGCAGATTATCAGCAAATTAACAAACCGGTTGAAAAATATTATTAATTGTTGATAATTTTAAGGCAAACTATACTGTAGAAATATTTAAATTGCAAATACCAATGCACGGATTTCATCTTTACACATATTTCCCAAGTATTCAGCGAATTAACGTTTAATAATAATCATCGATGGGAGAATTGTTTGCTCAAAAAAATGCCGTCAAAGAAATTAAAACTGTACCGGAAAGACAAGGTAAGTATCAGGAATTAATCAAATCTTCCGAAAAAGTAAAAAAGAAAACTTACAGTTTTGAAGAAGCATTTGAAGCCTCTTTGGAATATTTTGAAGGGGATGAACTTGCGGCAAGGGTTTGGATCAATAAATATGCTTTAAAAGATTCTTATGGGAATCTGTATGAAAAAACTCCCGATGACATGCACAGGCGCCTTACCATGGAAATCTACAGGATCGAGAAAAATTATCCCAATCCGCTGGATGAGGAATTAATTTACAGTGTGTTACAAGGCTTTAAATATGTAGTTCCCCAGGGAGGCCCCATGACAGGCATTGGCAATGATTACCAGATAGCTTCACTATCTAACTGTTTTGTTATTGGAAACGAAGGCTTATCCGATTCGTATGGAGGGATACTAAAGATTGATCAGGAACAGGTACAGTTAATGAAACGAAGAGGAGGTGTGGGTCATGATTTAAGCCATATCCGTCCCTTAGGAAGCCATGTTTTGAACAGTGCCTTAACATCCACTGGTGTTGTCCTGTTTATGGAACGATTTTCCAATTCCACAAGAGAAGTTGCACAGGATGGACGCAGAGGCGCCCTGATGTTAACCATATCAATCAAACATCCCGATGCTGAGCATTTTATCGATGCAAAGATGACTGCCGGAAAAGTTACGGGAGCCAATATTTCGGTAAAGATCGATGATGAGTTTATGGATGCAGTGACCAATAATAAACCATATATTCAGCAGTATCCCATCGACGCGGAGGAGCCTGTTGTAACAAAAGAAATCGATGCCCGTAAACTTTGGAATAAAATCGTGCATAATGCCTGGAGATCAGCCGAACCCGGTGTTATCTTTTGGGATACGATGATCAAAGAATCGGTACCTGATTGCTATGCCGATTTGGGATATAAAACAGTATCCACTAATCCATGTGGCGAAATACCTCTTTGTACATATGATAGCTGCAGGTTGCTGGCTATTAATTTGTACAGCTACGTTAACAATCCGTTTACCGAAAAAGCAAAATTTGATTTTGAACTCTTTAAGGAACATGCAGGGCTGGCACAGAGGATCATGGATGATATTATTGATCTGGAAGTTGAAAAAATTGATGCTATTCTGGCGAAAATAAATTCTGATCCGGAAAACGATGAAATAAAGAGGGTGGAAAGACATCTTTGGGAAAATATCAGGACAAAAACACTTGAAGGCAGAAGGACCGGGATTGGTATTACAGCCGAGGGGGATATGATGGCTGCTTTAGGCCTGAGATATGGGAGTGAAAATGCCAATGATTTTTCAATCGAGGTTCATAAAACGTTGGCGCTTGAAGTTTACCGTTCCTCAGTTTACCTTGCTAAGGAAAGAGGGAAATTTGATATATACGATTCCAACCGGGAAAAGAATAACCCGTTTATCCAGCGGATAAAAAAAACCGATGAAGGTTTATACAATTATATGATCAAACATGGAAGAAGAAATATTTCACTGTTGACTATTGCTCCTACCGGAACAACAAGCCTGATGACACAGACTACATCGGGTATTGAACCCGTATTTTTACCGGTATACCGGAGAAGAAGAAAAGTAAACCCAAACGACAAAGACATAAATGTAACTTTCACGGATGAAATAGGAGATACCTGGGAAGAATATAATGTATTCCATCATAAATTTGTCGATTGGATGAAAATAAAAGGATACGATCCTGAAGAAGTTAAGAGTTACAGTGCTAAAAAAATTGACGAGATTGTTCAAAAATCCCCATATTATAAAGCTACTTCAAATGATGTCGATTGGATAAGTAAGGTGAAAATGCAGGGTGACGTTCAGAAATGGGTCGATCACTCCATTAGTGTAACCATTAATCTGCCAAAAGATGCGAAAGAGGAATTGGTAAGCGAGCTTTATATTACGGCTTGGAAATCAGGATGCAAGGGAACAACCGTTTACAGGGATGGATCAAGAACCGGTGTATTGATTACGGGAAAGAAGAATGAACAACGGGATATTCCCAAGCGACCCAAAATCCTGAATGCTGAAATAATCCGGTTTAACAATAACAACGAGAAATGGATAGCTTTTGTCGGACTTATGGAAGGAAGACCATATGAGATCTTTACCGGTCTTACCGACGAAGAAGTTTTTCCCATTCCAAAAACAATAACCAAAGGTAAAATTATCAAGACAAAAGAGGAAAACGGCAAAAGCCGGTACGATTTTCAATATACCGACAAATATGGATACACTAATACCCTGGGTGGATTATCCCATATGTTCCAACCTGAATTCTGGAATTACGCGAAGTTAATATCCGGTGTATTGCGTCATGGTATGCCAATACGGAATGTCTTAAATCTGGTCACTTCACTCCGGCTGGATAGCGAAACCATTAATACCTGGAAAGCAGGGGTCGAGCGGGCACTTAAACGGTATATCCCCGACGGAACCAAGGCGAAAGGCGAGTGTACGGATTGCGGATCTGATAACCTGATCTACCAGGAAGGATGCCTGATTTGCCAGGATTGCGGCTCATCAAAATGCGGATGATTTGCTCATTACGATGCTGTCGGATGTTTCCATCCGACAGTTAATGATATGGCAATATTTTAATTACTCCAGTATTCAATGTCAGGTGGAAACACCTGACATCATGTAAAATGACAACTGGGTGACCACCTAATGACCAATCAGGATAAAAGACAAAAGTAAAAAGTACAAAGGAAAACATCCTAATAACTACCTAATTACCACCTAATGACGCGAGCGTCAGCGAGCTAATGACTATTGAATGACCCAGGCATCCCCGCCCGTACCGGACGGTACGTTCGGGCGGGCAACAACCAGTATCTGCTACTTCAATACCCCAAGTTCCTTACCCACTTTTGTAAAACCAGCCACAGCCTTATCAAGATGTTCCTTTTCATGGGCTGCAGAAAGCTGTACACGGATACGTGCCTGACCTTTCGGAACAACCGGATAATAAAATCCTATTACATAAATACCTTCATCGAGCAACTTTGCTGCAAAATCCTGTGAGAGTTTTGCATCGTAAAGCATGATGGGTATAATGGCAGATTGGGTTGGTTTAAGATCAAAACCAGCCTCTTTCATTTTCTTAAAAAAATACTCGGTATTGCAATGAAGCTTATCCTGTAATTCATTAGTTTCACTCATCATATCAAACATCCTGATACCGGCATTTACAATGGCGGGAGGTATGGAGTTTGAGAAAAGATAAGGTCTGGACCGCTGTCGTAACATGTCAATAATTTCCACTTTCCCTGTAGTAAACCCTCCGATGCCGCCACCGAAGGATTTACCAAGAGTACCGGTTATGATATCTATTTTTCCTCTGATATCGAACAGTTCAGTTACCCCTCTGCCTGTTTTTCCGACAACACCGGCAGAATGAGCCTCATCGATCATCAGAAGAGCATCGTATTTATCTGCCAGTTTGAGGATTTTATCCATTGGAGCCACGTTTCCATCCATGGAAAAAACCGCATCCGTAACAAGGATCCTGAACCGTTGTGCCTGAGCCTCTATTAACTTATCTTCAAGATCAGCCATGTCGGCATTGGCATAACGATAACGTTGCGCTTTACAAAGCCTGACACCATCGATGATTGACGCGTGATTCAGTGCATCGGAAATGATTGCATCATCGGCGGTTAAAAGAGGCTCAAACACTCCTCCATTAGCATCAAAACAGGCGGCATATAATATAGTGTCTTCCGTCCCGAAAAATTCGGCTATTTTTCTTTCAAGGATTTTGTGAAGATCCTGAGTTCCGCAGATGAAACGTACGGAAGACATTCCAAAACCATGTGAGTCCAGGCCTTCTTTAGCTGCTTCGATTAACTTTGGGTGGTTTGATAGCCCCAGGTAGTTATTGGCACAGAAGTTTAAAACCGATTCACCCGTACTGACAGTTATTTCCCCTCCCTGAGGTGAAGTAATGATCCTTTCTTCTTTATATAAACCAGCTTCCCTGATCCCAGCCAGTTCCTTTTGTAAGTGTTCTTTAATTTTACCGTACATTTTGTTTTGTATTAAGATTTGTATTTTGAGATTTCTGCAAAGCCCCAAATATACCAAAAATGATCATTAATCTGAATTAATTTTTAATGCTTTAAAAATAAATCTTATCTCGAACTCATGCTAAATAACAAAATACCTTATATTTGGATAAATAAAATCGTGAACTATAAAAACAATTTATTATGGAAAAAATTTTAGTAACAGGCTCGGTCGGACAGATCGGTTCAGAACTTACGCTTGAATTAAGGAAAAGATACGGTAATAAAAATGTTGTTGCAGGAATTCGTAAAACACAACCAACGGGTGAATTAAAAGAATCTGGTCCTTATGAGGTTGTAGATGCAACAAAAATCGACAAGATAACTGACGTTGTGAAGAAATACAACATTGATACAATTTACCATCTGGCTGCCATGCTTTCGGCTGTTGCCGAAAGGAATCCCCAGGCAGGCTGGAATGTTGGAGTAAATGCATTATATAATATACTGGAAGTGGCAAGGGAATTCAATTGTGCGGTATTTTCCCCGAGTTCAATTGGTGCATTTGGACCAACTACTCCCCTGGATAATACTCCCCAGG
>JAUWBB010000257.1 GCA_030605195.1 Bacteroidota bacterium | reverse complement strand
GAGGCAAATATTTTCCGCAGTTCTCAATCAGGAGCAGGGATATATAAAACAACTGACGGAGGAAAAACATGGCAACACATGGGACTTGAAGGAACCCTTACAATCGCCAGGATAATTATTGATCCAACCAATTCGGATGTCGTATATGTGGCAGCTTCAGGTCATGAATGGACAAAAAATAAAGAGCGTGGTGTTTACAAGACCACCGATGGTGGTAATACCTGGGAAAAGATACTTTATATCGATGATTTGACCGGGGCAATCGATCTTGTAATGGACCCTGAAGACAGCCAGGTTCTCTATGCTGCCACCTGGCAGAGGATAAGAAAAAAATGGAATGACCCGAGAAATGAATCAAATTACAACGGGAGTAGTATTTACAAAACCAGCGATGGGGGTAAAAATTGGAAACTCATAAATAATGGTCTTCCGCCTGCAAAATTCAGGGGAAGAATTGGCATTGATATTTCCAGATCGAATCCAAATGTTCTATACGCTTTTATTGACAATTATGAAATCGCCCGTGAAGGCACCTATGAAGAAACCGATTCATATGGACGGCCAAAGGGCGGTGTAATAAAAGGTGCTACCATATACCGGTCTGATGATAAAGGCAATTCCTGGAAACAGGTGAGTGGGCTGACTGAAGAAATGACACCTTATATGGAAAGACTCTGTGGAACCTACGGATGGGTTTTCGGGCAAATACGTGTTGATCCCAGTGATGAAAATACAGTTTATGTCATGGGAATTCCACTGAACGTCAGCAATGACGGAGGCAAAACCTACAGAAGGCTCGAGGGGATGCACGTGGATCATCACGGATTGTGGATTGACCCGGATAACCCCAACTACATGGTTAATGCAAACGATGGCGGGATATATATCTCCTATGACAGAGGTGAACACTGGAGGTCATTGACTGACAGGTTACCGGTAGTACAATTTTTTAATATTGCTTTTGATATGGATAATCCTTTCCATGTTTATGGCTCCATTCAGGATCACGGCAGCCGGAGGGGAGTTGTTGATTTGCGCAGAGGGCGTGATAATATCTCAACGGTGGATTTCGAAAATGCCCCTGGAGGTGAAGGCAGCAGCCATGCTATCGATCCGACGAATCCTGATATTGTTTACTCCGCGGGCTTCTATGGTTCAATCTCAAGGACTGATCTAAGCAAGTCCGGACAAGAAGCTTATAAAAGGATTCTCCCCAGAGTATTTGAAAATGAAGCCAGGCTCAGGGGACAATGGGTTGCCCCGTTTATCATTTCCCCTCACAATCCGAACATTATCTATCATGGAATGCAGTATCTCTACCGTTCACTTGACAGAGGTGATACCTGGGAACGAATCAGTCAGGATCTGACTTATAATAACAAGGACAAAATGGGGGATATCTCATATCAAACTTTATTTACCATATCTGAATCTCCCCTAAAATATGGACTGATTTATGCTGGTACCGATGATGGGAGAGCACATGTTACAAAGGATGGAGGCAAAACATGGATAGAAATCACAGAGGGATTGGTCAGGAACAAATGGATATCCAGGGTTGTAGCTTCTAAATATAGCCTCGGAACTGTTTACCTTACCCAAAATGGTAAGCGTGATGATGACTTTGCTGCCTATATCTGGAAATCGGACGATTATGGTAAAACATGGCAGGATTTTTCAGGGAATATCCCACTTGGACCGGTGAATGTAATCAGAGAAGACCCTATCGATAAAAACATTTTATATGTTGGAACAGACATCGGCGTTTATGTTACAAAGGATGGAGGAAAATCCTGGGAGGTGCTTGGAGGTCTGCCATCCACTTATGTTCATGATCTGATCATTCACCCGAGAGATAACATCCTTGTAATTGCAACACATGGTCGTGGTATGTGGGCATTGGATGCCAATTTGGTAAATGGTGGGAAAAAGACAAGAGGAAGGAGGTAGGATTTAGGATTTATGAATTGTGAATTATGATTTAACAAAGAACAGTGAACAGTAAAAGGTAAAACCTGCCAGGGTCTTCGGGCAGGCTAGCAGGGAAGGGAGACCTGCCTGCCCGACGTAGTATGCGAAGGCGGGGCAGAGTTTGAGAAAAGTAAGTAGGTGTAAGATGCGAGAAATTAGGCTGTCCTCATTTAACAAAGATTAACAATTTACATTTGATCATAGATTTTTTAATCAGTAGTTTTATTTTCTCTTTATTTATTGTGTAACCATAAGTCTGCATTATCGTCATATTTAAATATGGAAATATAATACACTGATCATGTTTAAAAATCTAATTAAAATTGCCTTCCGTATTATGCGGAAAGATTTTTCTTACAGCCTAATAAACATTCTTGGACTAACCATTGGCATAACGAGTTCCATTTTTATTCTACTTTATATTCTGGATGAATTAAGTTACGATAATTATCACGAAAATGGAAAGAATATATATCGTGTCATTTCTCATATATCTGAACCTGATGACGAATTTACCTGGGTGGTTGCCCAGGTTCCCTTTGCTCCGCAAGTAAAAGAAGACTATCCGGAAGTACTTGAATCAATCCGGTTCATTCCGGAAGGGCGTACAATTTTCAAACACGATGATATCGAGTTCTATGAGGAAGATTTTTATTATACTGACTCGGCCATTTTCAGGGTTTTCACTTATAACTTGGTCCAGGGTGATCCTGAAACCGCCTTAATAGAACCTAATACCATTGTATTAACAGAATTTTTAGCTCGCAAGTATTTTGGAAATAAAAATCCAATGGGACAAACACTTGAAACTGCCGGTGATGAGAGTTACAAGATTACCGGAATTATGAAAGATGTACCTCGGAATTCACACTTCCGGTTTGATGCCCTTATTTCAAGAAGAACACTGCCCGAAGATTTTGGAAATAGTTGGGGAAATTTTGGGGTATACACCTATATTTTCCTTCAGGACGGAACAGATGCAATCGCGTTTCAGGAAAAGATCCAGGAGATGTACGATAAGTTCATGGCAGAGATCTTTGAGCGGATGGGCATTAAAATTGAATATATTCTCCAACCGATTGCAGATATTCATTTACACTCTGTGGGTGAGGGAGAGTCGGAACAAACGGGTAATGTAACATACCTCTACATTTTTGGAATTATTGGAGTTTTCATGCTGGTCATTGCCAGTATCAATTACATGAACCTGGCTACCGCAAGATCATCCCGCCGGGCCAGAGAAGTAGGCTTGCGAAAAGTAGTTGGTTCCAGCCGGGGTATTCTAATCGGGCAATTCCTTACCGAATCGGTTGTTCTTTCCATCATATCTCTTGTTCTAAGTATTATCCTGGTTTTTCTTTTTCTCTCAAAATTCAATCTGCTTTCAGGCAAATTCATCCAGGCAGACTTTTTAGCTGATCCTCTTGTTCTTATCAGTTTTCTCGGGATAGTTATTCTTGTCGGGGTATTTGGAGGAAGTTATCCTGCGTTTTATTTATCCCGGTTCAATCCGATTATTATTATGAAAGGCGCTATTAGCACAGAATATTCCAGGTTTTCTCTCCGGAAAATCCTGGTTGTTATTCAGTTTTCGATCTCTCTTTTCATGATAATCAGTACGTGGGTGGTCTATGATCAGCTAAACTTTATGAAAACTAAGGATGTAGGGTTTGATAAGGAAAATGTTGTCCGACTGGTTCTTAATTCACGAGAGATGATAAGACAGTCTACTGTACTTAAACAGGCTCTTCGGACCATTCCCAATGTGAAGCAGGTAGGAGGGACCTCCTCTGCTGTAGGAGAGGGATCAGGGAAAAATATTTTGTTAATGGAAACTCCGGAAGGGATGATTGAAAGGGGGATAAATATTGGTGCATGTGATCATGATTTTATTGAAACACTAGGGATTACTATACTGGAGGGTAGAGATTTTACCGATGAAATCCTTGCTGATACAACCGGAGGTGTTATTATTAATGAAACACTGGCCAAACGAATGAACTGGGATGACCCGATCGGGAAAAAGGTCCGGACTGGCCGTGACTCAACTGCAACAACTTACAGGGTTGTCGGACTCATAAAAGATTATCACCAGACCGGCTTATATAATGAAATAGAATCATACCTTCTGTTATACCGCTTAAACAACTATTTGGTTTACGCGAAACTGGCTGATGATATACCCGGAACAATCCGGCTCATGAAAGATAAATGGAACGAGCTATACCCGGAGCAGCCATTCGAATATACCTTTCTTGTGGATGATTTTAACAACCAGTTTGAGGCGGATGAAAAACGGAGTGTCATTTTTTCTTTGTTTTCAATCCTTACCATTTTGATTGCCTGCCTGGGATTATTCGGACTTGCATCCTATACTGTAGACCAGCGAACACGTGAGGTAGGTATTCGTAAAGTGTTGGGTGCCGGTGAAGGCAGTATAATCAGATTGTTCTCACTAGAATTTTTAATCCTTATATGCATCTCAATTGTACTGGCATTTCCGGCAGCATTCTATTTCATGAGGGACTGGCTACAAGATTTCGTTTTCCGGGCCAATCTGAAACCACTGCCTTTTATTTTATCTGGCATAATCACATTAGTTATTGCATATGTAACAATCAGCTTTCATACGTTCCGGGCAGGAAGGACAAATCCGGCGGATGCCATCCGGCAGGAATGATTATCCCTGATCCGAATGTGTAATTTTTGTTTTCAGGAAGCTTTGAAAAACAGGAGAACTAACCTATTATTTACAATTCTTTATTGAAATATCCATGAATGCACTCACTTTTCAGGGGAAGAAAAAAATTGTTTATCAAACCGTTCCCGATCCATTCATCGAAACACCAACCGATGTTATTATTAACCCAAGTTGAAAATTTTTGGTCAAAAATCTATAAAAAACATCTTTTTTTAGGCGATATTTCACTTTTTTAAAATCCTTATATACTGAATGTCAGGCATATAATATTTTCGAAGTCTTTATGTAGTGACCCATAG
>JAUWBB010000079.1 GCA_030605195.1 Bacteroidota bacterium | reverse complement strand
ATCGGGTTTCGGGAGAAAGTTAAGTGCATAAAATCCCGCACTACATAGACCCATAATAATAATTTAATGTTCAGATTCGAACATTTTTTGTTCATAATCGGACAAAAATAATGGACTAAATCAATCTTATTTTTCTTTATTCAACTTGTATTCAAATGATTAACACTATTGGCACATCAATTGTACGAATTTCCTTTAATTTTCACAATTTAAAACATAACCATGTTTAAAAATTATCTTAAATCCGCTTTCAGAAATATTAATAAGGACTGGTTTTATTCGGCAATAAATATTGCCGGTCTTGCTATTAGTATAATTTGTGCCATTCTGATCCTCATGTATGTTCAGGATGAGCTTGCTTTTGATAAGCATCATAAAAAATACAAAAGGATATATCGTCTTGAATCGAACTTTACTATTTCGGGCAAAAATACCCTTGCCGCGTTAACACCAAGGCCATTTGCTCCAACATTAATGGATGAATATCCTGAAATAGAAGAATATGTACGTTTTGAAGGATTTGGAGTTGATGATATTCTTTTTACATATGGTGAAAAGAAATTCTATGAAGATAACATGTATTTTACGGATTCTACTGTTTTTAAGATATTTACTCATGAATTTATTTTAGGGTCGCCGGAGAATGCCCTGAATGAACCTTATAAAATTGTTATAACCGGGAGTTTTGCAGAAAAGTATTTTGGGAATGAAAATCCAATAGGCGAAGTGTTAACCACCAGTAATTTTGGAGATTTTAGTGTTAGTGCAGTTATTAAGGATGTTCCCGGGAACTCGCATTTAAAGTTTGATTGTTTACTTTCAGTTGCCACAATCCAGAAAATGATGGGAGACAGTAGAGATTATAATGACAGAAGCGCTCCCTCGTTCTGGAATATTAGCTCGTTCAGCTATATTTTATTAAAGGAAAACACCAGTATTAATAGTATTCATGAGAAATTTCCGGATTTTTATGAAAAATATATGGCCTCCCTGGGGGATCAGATAAATGCTAGTTATGATTTATTGACAAAGCGCCTTGATGAAGTTCATTTTTTCTCTGATCTTGAGTTTGATCTTCCGGTAGGCAATTATAAATATATAATTATATTCTCAATAATTGGTTTTTTCATGCTCCTGATAGCCTGTATAAATTATATGAATATGGCAACAGCCCGTTCTGCTAACAGGGCAAAGGAAGTAGGACTGAGAAAAATGATAGGAGCACACAGGGGATTATTAATAAGGCAATTTTTAAGCGAATCCATTGTTATGGCATTTATAGCATTTGTTATAGCTATAGTAGTTGTTTCATTATTATTGCCTTATTTTAATATTTTGGCTGAAAAAACACTTAGCTTTTCAAGCCTGTTTAATCCGGGAAGAATAGTTACTATCCTGCTTATTGTAATCTTTGTTGGAATTGTATCTGGTAGTTATCCTTCATTTTATTTATCTTCTTTCTTACCGGTAATTGTACTAAAAGGAACCACTAACCCTCGACAGGGTAAGAGATTTCTGAGAAAGATACTTGTTGTATTCCAGCTCATAGTATCTATTGGCTTGATTATTAGCACATTAGTTATTACCGGCCAGCAAAGATTTATTCAAAATAAAGATCTGGGGTTCAATAAAGAAGACATTCTGTTAATTCCGAATAGGGATACGGCTTTTATTAATAACCAATTAGTTTCTTTTAAGGAAGAGTTATTAAAAAACCCGGATATCGAAGCAGTTTCTTCTTCTGTATTAATTCCACCAAGAATGTCAAGTAAGGTTGTATTCCAGGTAGAAAAAGAAGAAGGTATGGTTGAGCTTGCAATTAGTTTTTCAATTGTTGATCACGATTTTATTGATATGATGGGGATTAAAATCAAGGAGGGAAGGAATTTCGATAAGTATAAGACCACTGATTTGACGGAAGCATTTATTATTAACGAAACAGCTGCAAGAAGTTTGGGATGGGGTGATAACGCTTTGGGCAAAAAAGTGAGATTTGGAATAAACCCGGCTGATGGTTCGGCCCGAAATGATGGTAAAGTAATTGGAGTTGTTAAGGATTTTCACTTTGCATCGATTCATAACAAAATTGAACCTTTTATTTTTTTAGTGAGTGAAAATCCAACCCTGAATTTCTATGTCAGGTTAAACGAGAAAAAAATTCCCGAATCTATTGAATTTATCAGAGACAAAAGGATAGAATTTGGGAATATTTTACCGTTTAATTATTTCTTTTTCCAGGATAAATTAGATGATATGTACTCTTCTGAGAAAAAATGGGGATATTTGTTTACCGTTTTCTCATTATTGACAATATTTATTTCCTGTCTGGGTCTGTTAGGATTGACATCATTTGTGACCGAACAAAGAACAAAGGAAATAGGTATCCGGAAAGTCATGGGAGCCAGCAGCGGCGAAATTGTGCGACTCCTCAACAAAGAGTTCATTATCCTTGTTCTGCTGTCCAACCTTATCGCCTGGCCGGTTGCTTATATTGCAATGAATAAGTGGTTACAGGATTTTGCCTACCGTATTGATTTCGGCCTGTCACCTTTGATATGGGCGACAGCAATTCCATTTCTGCTCGCAACCCTGGCAGCGCTGACTATTGCCTTGCTTATGGTAAGCTTTATGTCTATCCGGGCAGCAAATGCTAATCCTACAGATGCTATAAGTCATGAATAAATAATCTGTTAAATTTTATCCACAAAGGATAGGGTGTAACATTAACATGGTATGCCTCTCTTTCTATTTGCTTTCAAGAACTTTCATTACAATATTTTTATATTTCCTGCTTATTGGTAATTCGGTTTCTCCTATTTCAATTCATAGATTGTTTTCAAGTAGTAAAAGTATGTGCATAATTTTATTAATTCAATAGGTATGTGTTCTCAAAATAAACAACAGTAATACTTTCCTATTGGTAAAAAGAAGAAAATATCAGAACAAAAAGATTAAATGTTCCTGGATTTCATAAACAGATGTACCAGTTCATGCCTGTTCTTCACATTTAATTTTCTGTAAATATTTGAGAGATGGTTTTTAACAGTATGGTAAGAAATAAATAATTCCTCTGTAATTTCATTATTTCCCTTACCGTTAATTATAAACTGAATGATCTCTTGTTCACGTGCTGATATATTATATTTGGTATATAGAGAACTAACGTTAGAATTCATTAACCTGGACATTGTTTGAGCATTTCACAAATTTATTAAGGAAAACATATTTAAACCCATTGGTATGGAAAATACCTGTTTTGCTGATGACGAATTGGTTACACCCCTACTTGTTAATGGATATCGGAAGGAAAATAACATACTTAAAACTGCTGAATATATGAGCATGACGCATACTTATGGAGCCGGTGATATTATTAGTTGTGTGGATGATATGGCAAAATGGAAAGAATCTTTACTGTCCGGAACAATTATTAGCGACCATAATTTAAAAAAGTGTTTTACTCCATATAAGTTAAATGATGGATCTCAAACAAATTATGGAATAGGCTGGTTTATGGATAAATATCGAAATAAAACCAGGTTTTATCATGATGGGGGAGTATATGGATTTCAAAGCTTCACCATGTATATTGCTGATGAGGATTTGTATATAGTAATATTAAAAAATCGTTCAGATATATATTTTAAGCTGCCTTCAGATATATTAGGGAATTTAATTGCAGATATAATACTGTGGTATGAAGTTGATAGCAAAGATAGAATAGCAATTCAGTTAACCGATGAGCAATTAAACAAATATGTAGGAGTATATCAGTTTGTTACAAGTCCGGGTAAAAGAAAGATTTCTTTTAGCGAAGGGAAACTATATTACGAAAGACCTCCAAGAAAAGGAGATCAATGGAGTCAGACTGAAATTAAACCGGTATCAAAATTCAGCTTTTTCGCTGAAGGTAAAAGAAGTACAATTTTATTTCAATTTAATGAAAAAAATGAAGTAACGGGCTTACATGTTAATCAGGCTTTTGGACGAGTTGTAAAGCTTAAAAAAATCGAATAATATATTTGAGTATAATTATTTATACCGGAATGTTAATCAATTATTTAATAACTATTTAAATTTTAAAAAATGAAAAAATTAGGTACTATTTTAAATCTTTCAAGTTTAATTGTAATTGTTCTGTTTTTTGAATTAGTTAAACTTAATAATTGGAATCCTCAGATACTGGTATATGAGGCAATACCATTTTTAGTATTGTTAATATCACATATTCAGTCATTTACAAGATCCGGAGCATGGAAATTTATTCATATATCTTTTAATAACTTAGATGAGAACGAAAAAAGTCTCAGGTTAAATGCTACAAGAATATCCTATTCGCTGTTTACCATATTTATTTTAGCTGTCCTGATTATCTATCATCTCCTGGATCTGAAATTGAATATGATTTTGATAGCTTCTTTTATCTATTTAGCGCATATCATACCGGTTTATGTTGTAAGTTGGAGTGGGTATAACAAGAAATAAAATGACAAGTTATGAGGACACAAACATTAATTACAGCGCTGGCTCTATTTATTATTTCATCATCTGAAATAAATGCAGAAGGATTCTCATCCAGGGGTATTAAATTTGGATTTAACAGTTCAAAATTTACCGGAAAAGATATTCCCGGAAAGGGAATTGCGAACATACCTGGCTTAACACTTGGTTTCTTTATAAATTATGAAGTCAGCAATCAATTTTCGCTGCAGTCAGAACTTCTTTTCACTACAAAAGGTAGTAGAATTAATACTGTCGGAGATATTTATCTGCATAATATTTTCACTTATATGGAGATACCGGTATTGGTAAAATGGACTTTCGCAACAGGAAAAAAATGGAAACCATATTTTCTTGGAGGTCCATTTTTGGATATAAAACTTCTGGCATTTAATGAGGAAGGATTTCCGGAAGATTTTAGAAAAATTGATTTGGGATTAATTCTTGGTGCAGGTATCAGGTTCAATAAAATGTCATTGGGTGTGCATTGTATTCATGGATTCCTGAATTTTGACCAGAGCGATGAAAACATTGATCTTAAAAATCAAACAATTTCTGTAGTAGCCGGATTTTCATTTTAACCCTGGTTTTAATACGATCGAAAAAGTAACAAAACAATTAAGGAGGTAAATAAAATGAAGAAATATATTTTAACAATGCTGGTATTATCACAAATTACTTTTGTGACAAATAGCCCATCAAAAGCTTGTTCAGTATTTAACGCCTCAAAAGGTGAAAAAATCTTTGGAGCTACAAACAAAGACTGGAATAATACTAATACAAGGATCTTGTTTATACCCTCTTCGGATGGTAAATACGGGAGAGTCTATTTTGGTTATCAAATACCGGAAGGATTCCAAAATGTTGGAGGCATGAATGATCAGGGTTTATGGTACGATGGAGCATCACTCCCGCAAAGATCTGACATAAGTAATTATTTCAATAAGCCAACCGTTAAAGGCGAATTATGTGAAAAAGCCCTGGAAGAATGTGCTACCGTTGAGGAAGTGATAGAGATTTATGAGAAATATTACACCCCCAACTGGCAGGGCCATAGTATGTGGGCAGATAAATACGGAAATTCAGTGATAATTGAGTTTGGTGAAAAAGATGTGATTTTTGTCCTGAAACAGGGAGACTACCAGGTAATGACCAACTTTTATGTATCCGATCCAACAAATCCAAGATGGTATAATTGCTATCGTTATAATGCGATTACTCATTTCCTAAGCAACAGCGAAGAATTATCAGTTGACCTGATTTCTTCAGCTCTCAATGCAGCTCACAAGGAAGGAATAACACCTACCGTTTTTTCAAATATATATGATCTTAAAAATGGAGAAATATATGTTTATAATTTTCATAACTATAATGAGTTTGTAAGATTGAATCTGGCTGAAGAATTAAGTAAGGGCGATCATTATCTGAAAATGCCCGAATTATTTCACGGAATTAAATTAAAGTCGCCAGGAATTGAGCAGGTAATTGACTTCTCCCTGGTTTATTTTGAATGGTTTGGTGATGCTGAAATCTATAAAGTTTTTTGTTCCGAAAGTCCGGAATTTACAAATTGTGAGCCTATTGAAGTAATAAGTTCACAGTTTGCCAGTCAGGAAACCTCGTATCTCTATACAATGTTTTTTGGAGCATTATTTCTTGGTGGAATTTGTATAAGAAATAAAAAATCAATAGCTGTTCTTTTTTGTTTATTAATGGTTTGTGGATCTTTTTCTTGTTGTGCAAAGATATTCATATCGCCCCCTTCGCCATCTAAAATTAAAACTTCGGTAATAGTGAAAAATTTGAAACCGGATACACAGTATTATTGGAAGGTTGTTGGTATTGGTGAGAATGGAATTAACAGTGAAAGCACGGTTAATACTTTTACAACTATTGAGTAATTTGGAATTCAAGAGGAATATCCTGTTGCCGTAACTACCTGTGATGAGCAAAGATATTACAGAGCCTGATAAAAAATGAAAAGTTAGGCTGGTGATCTTACGGGTCGTACCCTGACGATCAGTACTTCATAGCCAAAAACCGGTTAGGCTGCCTTCAAAAGTATCAAACCACCCCGGTCCGCTATCCAGCGCTCTAATCCTGTAACTCTCAAAATCTTCGATTTTGTTATAATTATGAGGATGCTCGAAATACTATGAAATCGAAGATTTCTTGTTTTTCGGCACCAACTGAGCTATATCCACCATTTGGAAGAACAAAGTTAATCATTAATTTTCAAGTTTTGTAAAAGAACACCAATTTTTGTAAGCTATTTTAATTGTAAACATGGATAGTCATTCCGTCAAAAAGGGTTTTGTATTGCCGCAGGGGATATTTTGAAAGACTATTTTCAGTAGGGAAAGCCAAATTGGGCAAAACATATTTTGAACCGCATTTCGGACATTCGGCAACAATCATCGAATTTTCGATTTCGACAGCAATACTTTTTTCAACCTGATACGTACAAGTACAGTCGAAGGCATAAAAATCATCCTGGGAAGAACGGTAAATAATGACCCCGTTAAAATCGTACCCGGCTGAATTCCTGCCGTCGTATTTGCTCGTTACAATTACAGAATTGCCAATCGCATTCAGATCAATAAATTGTGGGTCATTCAGACGGATGAAGAAATTTACATAAGTAGCAGGAATGATCTCCTCATTTTCCCTGGTGCATCCGGTAAGAAAAAAAAGAAGAATAAATATTATAAAAAAAATTCTTAACTTTGTTACAACGATAGACATTTGTTTAAAATAAAAACAACGGGATAAAGTTAATGAAATTGTTTATTCGGAGAATTATAATCTTTTTAGCTGCTTTGCTGCTTGTCGTTGGAGTTGATGCACAGAAACCGTCACGAAAAGTTCGGAAAGCTGAACACAAAGCGGAAAAAAAAGAAACACAACAGAAAAAAGCCTATGAAAAAGCCAGACAGAAAGAGTTAAAACGCCGCTATAAAATGCAAAATCCCGAAGTGCAGAAACGAATGAAGCAATCAAAAAAAGATGCAAAACAATATAACAAAAAAATAAGAAGAAAAGCCCCGTTCTTAAAACGTTTATTTCGAAAAAGGAGGAGATAATTATGGATGATGGATTTGGTAACTATATTTACATTATTTTGATGATTATCGTTTTGGTGGTTAGTTTATTGCGAAAGAAACGAAAACAAGAAGAGAAAACTCCGCTGGGTGAAGGAGAAAATACATCCGGCCCCGCTCTGTTTAAGGAATTCCTTTTTGGAGAAGAGCAAACGAAAATTGAGGATCAACCGGCAATGGATATAGAAAAGGAGGATGAGCCTGTTGTTGAGATAGCAGCAAAAAAGCCATTCCGGGAAGGTGTTTCGGCGCTAAATGGCCAGGTCCTGCAAACTGAATTGGGACCCGGGCGCCTCCGTGAATCAATGGAAACCCTTGACGGGATTGAACATTTAAAGAGTGAAATGTTAACTGATTATATTGAACACAGACCTTCAGAAGAATTTGATGATGCTTATACAATAAAAGTTGAGGAAAGTGAACTGGAAGAATTAATGGATGAATTTGATCTGGGAAAGGCAGTTATTCATTCAGAAATTCTTAAAAGAAGAGAGTTTGGACATGATTTTCTAACCTAAGCAGTTAAATAATTTAAAGATTTATTATTTTTTTTGTATTTTTGATCCCTGAAAGAGTCCCGGGAATCCGGGATTCTTTCTTTTTTTAACCGGTACAAGAAGAAGATTATGGCTGAATATTTATATTTTACAACCGGAGGTTTGCAAAAACTTAAAGAAGAAATTGAACAGCTTACAGGTGTGGAACGGCCTGCAATTACGAAATTAATTGCAGATGCCCGTGACAAGGGCGATTTATCTGAAAATGCCGAGTATGTCGCTGCCAAGGAGGCTCAGGGAATGCTGGAATTAAAAATTTCCAAACTGGAAGATAAATTATCCAAAGCGCGCCTGATTGATGAATCGAAAATTGATACATCCACCGTTCAAATTTTAAATAAAGTTAAAATAAGGAACATGAAAAAAAAACAGGTCATGGAATATATGTTGGTTTCTGAAACCGAAGCCAACTTGAAAGAAGGTAAGATTGCTATAAATTCTCCAATTGCCTCGGGGTTGTTGGGCAAGAGAGTTGGCGATGTTGTGGATATCAATGTACCATCCGGTGTGATTTCTTTTGAGATATTGGAAATCTCCCTGTAGTTGGTAATTGTTAACTGTTATATGTTATAAGTTATTTGTTAATTAACGTGAGTTCGATATCCGCTTAGCGGATTACGATGCTGTCGGATGTTTCCATCCGGCAGTTAATGATATGGCAAGATTTTAATTACTCCAGTATTCAATGTCAGGTGGAAATCAGCCTTAGGCAGACAGGCACCTGACATCATGTAAACTCTGAAGTTATTAATATCATTGATATAACCAATATTTTAACGGTTGAATTTTTAATACCATAAAATCTACAAATATGGCATCTATATTTACAAAAATCATCCGGGGAGAGATCCCGTCTTACAAAATTGCCGAGGATGAAAATTATTACGCTTTCCTGGATATCAATCCACTGGCAAAAGGACATACACTAATCGTTCCGAAAAAAGAAACAGATTACTTGTTCGATCTTGATGATGATTTGCTTGCAGGAATGTCAGTATTCTCAAAGAAGGTAGCATGGGCTATTGAAAACGTGATACAATGTGCTCGAATTGGTGTTGCCGTACTGGGTCTGGAAGTCCCGCATGCACACATCCACCTTATACCGATTAACTCGGAAACTGATATCAGTTTCTCAAAACCCAAGCTAAAATTAAGCGACGAAGAGTTCAGGGAAATAGCCGAAAAAATCAGAATGGCATTGAAATAAAACTACTTGATCCTTTTCGGATTCCTGGCTATAAATTCTTTCCAGCTCTTAAACGATTGCTTATCAGAAGAGTATTCTCTTTGAAAATAATGGCATACTGCAGCCGCTAATCCATCAGATGCATCAAGATCCGCAGGTATGTCTTTAAATTTTAGTATCTGTTGCAGCATAGCAGCCACCTGTTCCTTGGATGCATTTCCATTTCCGGTAATCGACATTTTTATTTTTCTGGGAGCATATTCAAATATGGGAATTGACCGGGATAAACCTGCCGATATGGCTACCCCCTGTGCCCTTCCCAGTTTTAACATAGATTGAACATTCTTTCCGTAAAAGGGCGCTTCAATGGCAAGTTCATCCGGATGATACTCTTCGATTAGCTGTATAGTCCTGTCGAAAATTTTTTTCAGCTTGATGTACGGATCCTGGAGTTTATGCAATTCCATAATTCCCAAGGTCAGGAGTTCGGGCTTATTGTTGAACACCCTGATAACCCCGTAACCGGTTGTGGTTGTTCCGGGATCGATGCCAAGGATAATACGGTCTGTTTTCATTCTAAATAACGTAAGTTCGATATCCGCTTAGCGGATTACGATGCTGTCGGATGTTTCCATCCGACAGTTAATGATATGGCAAGATTTTAATTACTCCAGTATTCAATGTCAGGTGGAAATCAGCCTGAGGCAGACAGGCACCTGACATCATGTAAT
>JAUWBB010000303.1 GCA_030605195.1 Bacteroidota bacterium | reverse complement strand
CGTAACCCGGGCTCTTTTAATCAGGCAGGAAATAAAATAACACATGTTATTCTCCGTCGCGTAAATTTCCTGCGCCTGTTTGAAGAATTCATCCGATGCTTCATATTCCCTTTTGTTCAGCAACGAATCAGCCAACCGGTACAGGCTGTCAGCATCCTGTTGACCCGTGGAGAAAAATTCACGGGCACTGGAAGGGTATACCATACATAATAATATACAAACGAATATTATTAAATGAAATATATCCTTTTCAGGTCTTTCTATGGTTGATATGGATGCCAAGGTTCTTTTTGATTTAACTATTAAGGAATGGCCTGTAATTATCTGAAATTGTAAGATCAAAGTTAATCTTTTTTAAACACTGCTTATTACTGATTATCAGTAATAAGCATTTAAATCACGGTTTTTTTAAAAAAAGTTTCAAGAAAATGATACATTTTGCGATTTTCCGGAATTAATGGGTGGATTTAGTCCGGTTATCTAAAAAATGAGAAAAACGTTAAATTGCAGATTATCAGTAATAAATATTTAGAATGAATATAAATTAAGGTTTTGTTGAAAAAAAGTTGAAAAAAAGTGTCACAATTCGCACTTTTTTTGGATTAAGGAGTGGATTTAGTAAGTTTAATAAATCGAAAATATATTTTTTTCAAATCAATCAAATGTTTAACTAAAACCCTTTAAGTTATGAAAACAAAAGAAATTTTTACCAGGCAGACGAATTTTTTTGAGAAATTCAATGGTTTTGAATTAACCGTCAATGAATTATTTATCATCCGTGGTGGCGATGACCCAATCGGTGAGTTGGATGACACTATGGACCCGCCCACATTTCCGGAAGAAGGTTAAAACAAAGCAAACAAAACTAAATTATTCCAAAACTTAAAAAATTTAAAAAAGCACAATAAAAAGTGCTAAGACAAACCCTGATATGGAAGCTTGGATGGAATGTATTTAATGTGCAATTACATCATGTTTAAATGACTGGGTTTGTGCTGTTGCTTGTGCTGCTGTTTTTGAAGAGTGTATTAGTGCAATCGCGATAGCTTGTGTATTTAGTTCAATAAGTTGTTAGAATTAACAAAAATGATATAATAAAATGATTAAGTATTTATTAGTTATTTATTTAACTCTGGCATTGATACTTTGGGTATGGGCAATTGCAGATTTATATAAGAATTATACCAAATCTAATAGAAAAAGATGGTTGCTTTGGATAATTCTTTTTCCAGTAATTGGTTCAATTATTTATTTTCAAAAAAAACCTGGAAAGGCTAGCATATTTAGTGACAGTCATTCTCCTTAAGTAACCCTTTGTAGAAAATGGTATTCAACAGCTGTTTTAAATAAAATATGATTTTGTTTCATGATAGAATCAACGAAATTTAACTGAAAAAACATAATAATCACTTAAACATATTTAATCTATGAGAAAAACGAGAAACTACACAAAAATCATTGACAGATACCTGGATGGGGATCTGAATGGTTTGGAGTTACAGGCGCTCGAAAAAGAACTGGATTCTAATCCGGAACTTAAAGAGGAATTGAAGCTCCAAAGAGAAATCAATGCAGCGCTCAGGGAAAAAGAAGTGCTGGACCTTCGTGCGCAACTTAAGGTCATTCACCGATCCCTCGAGCCTGTTCCGGAAAGGAACATGGCAAGGAAGCTTATTCACAGCAAGTGGACCCGTATCGCGGCAGCATCCGTTGTACTGATTTTCGCAATTGCCGCGTTAACAGGCAATTTCACCGGGAAACGGATGAATTATGATAAAATATTTAACAAATATTATGAGACATATAAACCGTTAAATGTAAGATCGGGTTTTGGTGAAATCGATAAAATGTACCGGAACGCGTTAACCGCGTATCAGAAGGAGAATTATGAAAAGGCACTTGTTTTATTTGAAGAAGTGCTTGAGATTGACCAGTCACGTATGGAGGCTAATTTGATGACCGGTGTATCCAATATGGAACTTGATGAATATGAAGAAGCAAGCAGTTCGTTCAGTAAGATTATCAACCATGACGATAACCTGTTTATTGAACATGCCGAATGGTATATTGGTTTCTGTTATATAAGAACTGATAATACGGATAAAGCTATCAGGCATTTTACAAAAATAGCTTCCGGTAATTCAATGAAAAAAAACAAAGCCAAAAGAATACTTAGAAAGATTAAGTAGACCAAGTACCCCGGTTAATTTATGAATTGCAGCAAAGCGGTTCCCTTGCAAACTGATCCCTTTATGGGAATGTCGGATAAAATCATTATTGCTTCAGAACAAACCGGTTTGAATTATCAAGAGGATTAATTTATAACGGAGAGGAAAAAAATATGAAGAAAAAGCAGTCATTTAAAGAGTTGGAAAAAAGGATTAAAAAGCTGGAAAATCTGCTGCTGAAAAAGGAAAATGAGCTGGAGAGAATAAAATCGGTTTTTCTGATGCACATATCTCATGAGGTCAGGACTCCCATGAATTCGATTATCGGATTCTCAAATTTGCTGGTTAATGATGAACTTACCCGGGATCAGAAGGATCTGTATCTTAAATACATAAACAGCAGCAGCGAGAGCCTGCTGAATTTGATCGATAGACTGATCGATTTGGCTATGCTTGAAGCCGGACAGATTGAGATACATAAAGAGAAATGTTCACTGAATGAATTGTTCGATGGGTTATATTTTGCATTTAACAGGGAGAAGCACATCCAGGAGAAATATAGTGTGGCGTTATTAATGAATAAACCTTTAAGAAGGGGTGATCCGGTTGTTCTGACAGATCCTCTGCGCCTGAACCAGATAATGTCCAATCTTTTACACAATGCCCTGAAATTTACCGAAAAAGGAGTGATCGAATTTGGCTACTCTCTTGACAATACTGAAACCGTTCAGTTTTTTGTTAAAGATACAGGCAGGGGAATAAGTATGGATGAACAACAAAATGTGTTTGATTCCTTCAGAAAGCAGGATGGTTCGACAACGACAGACAACAGGGGATTGGGATTAGGACTTGCCATAGCAAAGGGATTGGTTGAATTGATGGAAGGTAAGATCTGGGTTGAACCCAACATTAAGCGGGGATCGGTCTTCGCGTTTAAATTGCCCTTACAATACACAATAAGTAAAACGGCCTCTATTCATTATTTAAAAAACATGAAAGAGGATATATATCTCTCAGGTAATGAAATTGCGATATAGGGTGGAAGAATGGAATGGTGGAAAAATGGAACGTTTGAGCGAACTTGAGAGCGAAAACCTCATGAGCAGGTTGTGGGAAGGACTGTGGGAGCGAGTAATAGTGGAAGAATGGAGCGAAGATCAAGAGGTTATTTTACAATAATTATTTGTGAATTAGGTCATTATGATTTCGATATTTGGTAACTAATCAATGTGTTAGGATGAAAACAGACTAAATGTTCTAAAATGTTATATGTTTAGTTATAAGTTATGGGCAATTTCAGAAACAATGTAGTGCAGCTTGAAAGGGTTAGCTTCCAACTATAAAAAAACAGTGGGACAGAAACTGACAACCCACTCTAATAATCGAATGGCCGTTTAGAATTCGACTACAATAATCTAATATTAGCATCAATAAAAGGAAGTACAGGTCGTGCAATTGTTGCTAATCAGGTAGGTTATAATGATTGTAATTCTATAAACTATGGAATTGGTTTTTTTGAGAAAAATAGCGAAATAACAGGAGCTTTGATACTGAAAATGATGAAAATATCTGAATATATAAATCGTATTGAGTATTTAAGTTTAAACAATGAACTTTTGCTATCTGTTGAACTTGATTCTAAAAAGCAAACTACAAATATCATTTATAAAAAATCTTCATCAAGTTTAAAAAGCACTGAAAATACGGGTGATGATGTTATAGAGTGTATAGCGGATGTATACACAAATCATAGTTGGATTTCGGTTTGGGCCTGGGTACAAACTGCTTTTATACCAGCAACTGCAGCGGCCATAGCAGTAGCTTGTATTATTCATAATGTTTAGTTATTTAAAGTATGAAAAATTTAATTATTTATTTTACCATATTAATACCCCTTCCGATATTAGTTTGGTTAGCATTTAGTAATAAAACTTACAGTTTTGTTATTTTACTGTTATTATACGCATTGGTTTATCGCCCAATAATAGATGGTTATAGATTAATAGAAAAAGGGGTGATCTCGAAAAAGGGATTTTGGAAAT
>JAUWBB010000319.1 GCA_030605195.1 Bacteroidota bacterium | reverse complement strand
AAAGGTTCCCTACGCCAGTAAGGGGATCATTCTTAATGCCCGTATACTCTGGACTTTTTCAATCGCTTACCGGAAATTAAAAGATCAGGTTTATTTGAAGATGGCTGACAGGGCATATCATTATATTCAGAATAACTTCCGGGATTTTATCAGCGATGGTGTATTTTGGGAAGTGGACTTTCTTGGGAAGCCTGTAAATAAAAGAAAACAGGTTTATGCACAAGCATTTACTGTTTATGCACTTACAGAATACTATATGGTTAATAAAAATGAAGAGGTATTAAAATGGGCAATCGGGTTGTTTGAGCTGATCGAAAAACATAGTCGGGATAAAAAGTTTGGTGGCTATATTGAAGCTTTTGCCTATGACTGGTCTCCTATGAATGATGTGCGTCTTAGTGAAAAAGATGCTAACGAAAAAAAAACTATGAATACGCACCTTCATGTTCTCGAAGCTTATACCAATTTAATCAGGGTGTGGACCAATAAAAAATTAATTAGTACTCAAAAGGAATTAATTCAACTATTTCTAGAGAGATTTATAAATGAGGATGGCCATTTAAACCTATTTTTTACTGAATACTGGGAACTTAAAAGCCATACAATATCTTTTGGGCATGATATTGAGGCTTCGTGGTTACTGGCAGAAGCCGCCGAAGTGGTTGGCGACAAAAATTTAATCAGTGCCTCAGAGTATACGGCTGTTAATATAACCGATGTGTTGATAAAAGAAGGAATGGATAACGATGGCTCCATATTTAATGAAAGAGAAGGGAGGGATGGTTCTTTTGATTACAATAAACATTGGTGGCAACAGGCGGAAGGGATGGTTGGCTTTATGAATGCCTATCAGATTTCAGGTGATGAAAAGTATGTAGCCCCAATATTCAATATTTGGAAATTTATAACTGAAAAAATTATTGATCATGATAATGGAGAATGGTACTGGAAGGTAAGCAAAGATGGGAAACCATTCCCGGGAGACGAAAAGGTAGGGTTTTGGAAATGCCCATATCACAACGCCCGTGCCTGTATTGAAATGATGCAAAGGATTGATCATTTGCAAGTGTGATACAGCGGTGAATTTATGGTATAAACAATTTAGAAAACCAATAAAACATAAATATTAGATGGATAATCGGAAGCTTAAGCTTAAGGAAAAAATAGGATACGGTTTTGGAGACTTTGCATCCTCCATGTTTTGGAAACTCTTTTCAATGTTCCTGATGATTTTTTATACCGATGTGTACGGTATTTCTCCTGCCGCAGTAGGAACCATGTTTTTATTAACCCGTATTTGGGATAGTGTTAACGACCCATTAATGGGAATTATTTGCGACCGGACCAATACAAAAAAAGGCAAGTTCCGCCCTTACCTGTTGTGGGTGGCTGTTCCATTTGCAGTAGTCGGAATTTTAACTTTTTCAACTCCTGATCTGGGAACCATTGGGAAACTTATTTACGCCTATATTACCTACACATTAATGATGATGGTTTATACCGTAATCAATGTTCCGTATTCATCCTTAATGGGAGTGATGACCTCAGACACTGGTGAGCGGACTACTTTGGCATCGTTTCGTTTTATTGGTGCTTTTTCCGGCGGTATATTTGTAACTTCAACATTTGCATATTTTATTGAAATGTTTCAAAATAATGGAACAAATGAGGCTAAGGGCTATCAATATACGGTAACTATTTACGCGGTTTTAGCTGTTGTCTTTTTTATCTTAACTTACAAATGGACAAGAGAAAGAGTCGTTCCTAAAGAAGAAGCAAAATCTTCAATAAAACAAGACCTAAAAGACCTTGGTAAAAATATACCATGGTTTATTATGATTGGAGCAGGAATTGCATCTTTAATCTTCAATTCCCTTAGGGATGGCTCAATGATGTACTATTTTAAATACTACGTAAAAAATCAGGTATTTCCTGGCTTTGGAATGACAAGTTGGGAAAAACTGGCTGCTATTTATATGACTATGTGGTTGGTAACTAATATTATAGGTGTTGTTTTAGCTAAACCTGTTTCCGGGAAGATAGGGAAAACCCGGACTTTTATTTTGGCTATGCTAATTGCATCAATAACCAGTGTATTCCTTTACTGGCTCAAGCCAGAGCAAATTGAACTGATCTTTGGATTGAATATTATAATAGGTATTTCGGCTGGAATTGTGCTTCCTTTGATTTGGGCCATGTATGCCGATATTGCCGATTTCTCCGAATGGAAAACCGGAAGAAGGGCTACCGGCCTAATTTTCTCTTCTTCTTCCATGTCGCAAAAAATGGGATGGACACTTGGAGGAGCAATAGCCGGATGGATTTTGGGAGCGTATGGTTTTCAGGCAAATGTTGAACAAACGGCTGAGTCATTAAACGGAATACGTTTAATGCTAAGCTTCTTCCCGGCTATTGGTGCTTTACTTTCGGCGGTTTTTATCTTTTTCTACAAATTGAATGAAAATTTTATGAAAAAGATAGTAGCTGAACTAGAAAGAAAAAGACAACAACCTTCTTTGTCATAGGGATTTATAATTAGAAATTTGACAACCATAAAACCTAAATAGTGTCCATAAGAAAACTCCAAAAATCAATTTATAAAATACAAATAAATTCCAATGCTTAAGTATTCAAATGCCAAATTGTTTGAAAATTAGAATTTTAAGAATTGTGATTTATTTATTCACAAAATAATTAATTTTCAAAGGTGTTCATGAATTCACTTCGTTCGGTTGTTATTTGATATTTAGAGATATTCATAGTTTTCTTATTGGTAGCTGTTGATATCGTGAAAAGAATGAAGCCTTCCACATCAGATAAGCAACAAATTAAAATTGGCCGTATCGCAGCTATTGTGGTTATGTTATTGGCTATGGCCTGGTCAACACAAGGTGATCAATTCTCCAGTATTTTCGAGGCAATAAATAAAATAGCAGGAGCTATTGCTCCTCCGGTAGCGGTGGTATTCCTGTTTGGTGTGTTTTCAAAAAGAGGGACAAAACAGGCTGCAATTGTTACTTTAATAGCAGGTCTAATCTTAGGAACCACAGCTTTTTGTTTCGATTTCGAACCCATCAGCGGATACATGTACCTGACCCGGGGATACCAAATGCCATTTATGATGCAGGCCTGGTGGTTATTTGTTACCTGTGTTGTTATTTATTTTGTTGTCAGTTACCTGACACCCAAGCCGGATGCTGAGATAATTGAAAAATAAACATGGGAAAGTCCGCTGGCTGTATTAACAAGAGAAAAATATAAAGGAGTGAAAGATGCACGTTTATGGACAGCCATATTAGTGATCACACTTATTATACTTTATTTAATTACGTATCGGAATTTACTCACTTCGTTCATGAGATCGTCACGCTTGCAGCGTGACTAAGTTCAAAATTGTTTATTGATTTACAATAAGTTATGTGTATGTAATAAAACTTATCTTATAAAAGGCTAATCCCGAAACCCGATAGCTATCGGGTTTCGGGAGAGGCTAAGGCTAAGGTTTTTATGTCCTCGTTTTGAACTTGTTCCTTTAACTTTGTGTTTATTTTTTGAATTTAAAACATAATTCTTCTGCTATTTTGAACTAATTATGGTTTTATTTAACGTTTAAAATTGTCATAGTTCATCTTAGCTACTATCTAATTTTATTTGTTGCAAGGGGATTGTTTCATCTGCCTTTATTGCTAATTTTTTAGACATCATATAATTATATGCAAAACAAACAAAAACTAAAACCATCTCTAAATTACATACCTCACATGTTAATGGGTCTTTTCCTTTTCTATTTTTAGTTCTTTCCCGCCATTTTATATGGATAGGTTTTGTTGATTGTTTTTGGTTTAAGGCTTTTCTTGTTAAGGAAAGCAACTTACCCTTTAATCTGTTTGAAAACAATCCATAAGCCCTTATTACTCTGAAATGTTTTTCCGGGATATGATTGGTTAAATAGGTAATAAATGTAAATAAT
>JAUWBB010000126.1 GCA_030605195.1 Bacteroidota bacterium | reverse complement strand
GGACGGACGAAGCTGATCCTGAAGGAAAAGAAAAGCGGGAAAATTATTGAGAAAGTTTTAACTGAAGAAAGAACATAGCTTCGCAAATTGATTAAAAAAACCCTTAATTTTCAGGTTTCATAAATAATTAGTTAATAGTCGGCAGTCCACAATCGGCAGTCCACAAAAAAGTAAATAACAATCAAACAATTATAACACAATGGCAACTGGATTTAGAAACTTAACTGTATATAAAAAAGCATTTGCTCTTGCAATGGATATTTATCACGTTAGCAAGAAATTTCCTAAAGATGAACTTTACTCTTTGACCACTCAGATAAGAAAATCCTCAAGATCTGTTTGTTCAAATATTGGTGAAGAATATCGTAAACGTTTGTATGTAGCCCATTTCGTAAGCAAGATTTTTGATTCAGATATGTAAAACGCCGAAACCCAGGTTTGGATTGATTTTGCAATTGCCTGTGAATCTATACCAAAAGAAATTTTTGATGATTTCAATAAACGATCTGAAGAAATCGGACGGTTACTTAATCACATGATTCAAAATCCTGAAAAGTATAAATAGCCCAGTCTTCAGATTGCCGACTGCCGACTGTCCGAAGGACTCCTTTGGAGAAGATTGCCCGCCCGTACCGAACGGTACGTTCGGGCGGGCCGACTTAAAAATGCAAAGTATAATGAAATTAGCCATTATCAAGCCATAAACTTTGAACTTAGCCCCGATGGCTATCGGGGCGATCTCATGATCCGCTGGCGGAGAGTAAATTCCGATACATAAAAAAAAAGGGGAGCTATGAACTCCCATCTTTTTTTTAAACTTAAATTACCTTAATCATATAACTTCACCGATCCGTATTTACTCCAGATATTAACTTTAGCCTTCGGACTTTCTTCACTGCCAATAATTCCGTCAATAGAGGAGGAATTATTTTCTATTATCCGGTTGAGCATTTTGCCTTCCGGATGATGGATCTTTCCATACTTTGCTTCTGCCTTCAAATTATAGGAAGCATTTTTATCAATACCAAGAGTGATACCACCGTATTCGTTTGTTATTTTTATGCTTTCAAAATCTTTGGGTATGTACCCAACTTTACATTCGCCATACTTTGATGTCAGATCGAGTTTCTTGTCGATCTGGTCGAATTTGTAACTGGTATAGCCGCTTTCGGATACAAAATTAGTTACATGGCCAATATCGTAACCATCGTATTTTGATTCGGCTACAATGGAGCTCCCTTCATTAACATAAATTTTAGAATATTTACTTACAATAACGAGGGCTTTACTCTTTTCAATCTCCATTTTAGAGTATTTGATATCAGTTTTCAGCCAATTAACCTCTTCGATGATTGCCTTCCCATAGCCAAGGGTCAATTTACTTAAGGGTTTGGTATTACTTCTCAGAATTTTATTGGCTTTTAAATTCCCGTATTTTATTTCGATCGAAACTTCTCCGGTGAGCTCGTTAATAAATGTATTGCCATATTTATTACTAAGATCCAGCTTGAGATTTTTTGGCATATTCACTGTATAATCGATGCTAAATCTTTTTCCTTTGCTTCCCCATGACCGGTTCATTCTATGGAACTTCTCATCTATTTTGGTTATGGCTTTTATGGTATTGCCTTCCTGGCTGAATTCCACACTGAGCATACTTAATATTCTTTCAGCCCTTTCCTTATCGGGATGTTCAACCGTTATAACTACATCAATTTCAATAAGGTTTTTATCCCAATCCTTAATATCGACTTCACCGTATTTGTTTTGGATTATCAATTCAGTGTTTTCATTTGTATCAAATTCTTCGTGATACTTTTTTGTAAATTCATCTTGTATTGTATAAGCGGTTGTAAGACCAAATGCAACAATAAAGATGAATAAAATCCCAAATTTAAATTTTTGTGCTTTCATAATTTATTTTGTTTATGAGAGTTTCATTATGTATCTGTTTTAGTTGATGCAGGATATGATTCATTACTTCCAGTTTCAACTGATAATGTTCTATCATTGCATTAATAATTCTTTCATCATTTGGATTTGTCCGGAGTTCCTCTTTCAGATTGATGTAAATTGAGTCCATATCAGACAGTTCATTAAACAGCATTTTTTTTTGGAGGCTGTCCGATTCAAAATCCATCTGGTCAAGTTCATTATATTTTAAATTAACCATTGAAGTATAATATAGTTCAACTTCTTTATACTCGTGTGACACATCTCCGAGTGATAATCCTCTGGAAGAAGATGAGCTCCTGATCAGATTGTCATAAGCCCAAAGGGAGGACAACACAATAAGGATAACAACAGAGGCAGCCTTCAGCAGATAGGGTAATGAAATGATCCTGCTTTTACGATGCTGTCGTTCCAGTTTGTCAGCGAACCGGTCGAAATGACCTGAACGGGGTTCTGCAGCATCCAGCGCCTCTCTGTTCTCAAAAAGATATTTTTCCAGATTGTTCATTATTTTTAAATTTGATTTTTTTGTTGTTCAAGAAGCTTTTGCTTTGCCCGGGTATATTGTGATCTTGAAGTTGAACTTGAAATACCCAATATCTCACCTATTTCTTCATGATCATAGCCTTCAAGTAAATAGAGAGATAAAACCACTCTGTATCCATCTGGCAATTGATTTATCGCTTCCCTCACATCATCAATTTTTACATTAATATCTTCCTTACCATAAGTTTCATTCTTTTCTTCAATATTTAAAGCAAGATCATCAATGGTTTCAAATTGCACTTTCTTTTTCTTCAGGACATCAAGGGAGTCGTTGATCACAATCCTCTTAAGCCAGGCTCCAAAACTTACTTTTCCCTCATAGGTTTCAATTTTTTCAAAAGCTGACAAGAACGATTCCTGCATAATATCTTCGGCCTCCATGCTGTCATTTACAATCCTTAAACTAGTGTTATACATTGCTTTATAATAAAGCTTATACAATTGAAATTGTGCTTTTTGGTCACCCCTCAGACATCCATCAATAATATCCTGATGGATGTTCTGATAAACCGTATCTCTCTTATTCATTATAATGACGCATCAAAAGTTTAAGTGCTGCACACGGTATAAAATTAGAGAAAAATTTTAAACTCTTGATTATAGTAAAAAAGTGGAATATTTTTGATAAACTTATCTTTTCTTTATTAAATTTGCAGATAATTATAAACCTATTAAACTTTATCCAAAATGAAAAAATTGCGTCTGTTAATCTTGGCATTTGCAACCTTTTGTTTCATAGGGTTTTATGGCTGCAAGGGTGGAGCTGATAAAGCTGAAGAAGTAGAAGGTGAAGCAATAGAAGCTGTGGAAGAAGCTGTTGAAGTTATGGAAGAAATTGTTGACACAACAGAAGTTGCAGAGGAAACACCTGCTGAAGAAGAAAAGGAAAATGAGTAGCAAATGATTTTATGCCGGGAGAAAGAGGATGTCCATTGACACCCTCTTTCTTTTTAAAAAAAGTGTATAAACCCTTGAGTAACTTCTCCGGTAGTATAATCAAACTCGGAACCAAACATGCTGTGAGGAATGGAATAGATTAGAAGCAAGACAACTCCTGCTAAAATGGTAAATGCGGGTCTTTCTGTCTTCCGGTTGGCGATAACAGCCATAAGCCAGACCAAAAAACTGATCAGGGTTTTGTTATCCGTTAAATCCCAGCCAAAGGGTATGCCTGTCCAGGCATCGCCAAAAGCATGGTACTGGATCATCGGACCCAAAATTAAGCCGCCAATAAACAATGCGACCAGTGTTATGTTTCCATAGAACCTGTATCTTTTATGCTTACCCAAAGCCAATAATGTGGCAAGGTTTGATAGCAACATGGCAAAGAACATGAAAAATACATGAGGTACCAGGATTCCTCTTGGTACGCTACCCTTAAAACGGATAATAACGGGTGATTCTTTAGCAACATCAATGGTTTCGGCCGGAGAAAAAATTTGCAGGTAATAGGCTAATTTCCCTGCAGGTGGCTGATGAGGCAAAAAAAACAATAAAAAATCACCTTCCCTTTTTAAATCGTCTGATTGCCAATCGTCATTTGTAGGATACCGTTTAAAGAAAATCTTTCCATGAACGATTGTATCCGGAATTTCAAGTTCAACCGGGCAGTTTTCGTCACCACCAAAACTGGTGAGTAAACTTATACGATAGGATGATTGATTTATATGTATATCAAACTCTTTTGGATAGGTTGGCCCGGTTTTCCTTTGGTAATATGCAGCAGCAAATGTTATTAATACGGCCAATGTCCAGTAAATTGTAGTCTTATTCTTCATGCTTTTGTTATAACTGAATTAACAGGACTTCGTTTTTATCACCTCTTTTTACTTCAACGGTAATGGTTTGACCGGCCTTTAGCCGGGTAAGCCGGTACATGTAGTCATGGATATTGGTTACAGTCATGCCATTGATTGCCGTAATAATATCTCCCTTCTTCATACCCCCTTTATCGGCCGGCCGGCCGGGTACAATAAAATCCGCTCGTAATCCATTATCAACATTACCTGCAAAATCGGGCATAATTCCCAGTGTGACACCCTTTCTTCTTCCGCGTTTGGATGAACCCGTTTTTGGGCCTGCTTCCTGAAAAGTTAACAGTGCATCCCGGTTTGTTACCTCGGTTACAACATCATATATATAGTCGGTAACTGATTTTAACCCTTCAAAATTTATTTTATCAACTACATCATCAGTCGTATGGTAGTCAAGATGTGCTCCGGTTGAGAAGAAAAAAACCGGGATATCTTTTCCGTAAAAAGCAGCATGATCAGACGGACCATAGCCCTCATCAGACAAGGCAACGTTAAAATCTCTTCCGTATGAAAAAGAATTCAGTATCTCTTTAGCCTCTGCAGAGGTGCCGGCACCTCCAATTTGCAGCGACTGTTCTTCATTTAAACGTCCCACCATGTCGATATTGAACATGGCCTTGATTTGATCCGGTTCTATCAAAGGATTATTAACGAAGTACTTCGATCCGAGTAACCCCATTTCTTCCGCTCCAAAAGCCATAAAAATAATGCTTCTTTTCAGGTTCTTCCTTTCTGATGCAAATCTTTCAGCTAATTCTATTATAGCAGAAACCCCTGAAGCATTGTCGTCAGCACCTTTGTGAATGGCAATGGTATCAGGCGCCCGGCTTGAACTGCCAATGCCTCCAAATCCCAAATGGTCGTAATGGCCACCAATCAGAATATATTCTTTCTGTAAAACCGGATCGGAAGAAACAAGGATTGCAACAACATTTTGGGTTTGTACCTCTTCGTGAAATACCTCGGTAGTGGCAGCAATTTCCAGATCTGTTTCAAAACTCGAAGGACTCCTTGTTGAATTTAGCTTTTCTTCAAGTTCTTCAATGGTTTTGCCTGATCTTTTGATCATTTGATTGGCTGTTTCCCTGGTAATATGAATCACCGGAAGTCCAACAGAACTTTGCTTCGAATCCATGGACACCAATTCATCCTGACTGTCATATTCAACACCCGAAACCATAAAAACCCCTCCTACACCTTTATCCCTGGCAAGCATTACCTTGTCCCTGTCGCTGGTGTATTCTGCAAAAATACTGTTCAGACTATCCAGTTCAGGATCGCCTCTTAATATAAGAACCCATTTATTTTGCAGGTTCTGATTCTCATAATCATTCCATATCAAATCATTCTGATTGATTTCAAATCCGTACCCGATAAAAGCAAGTATGGAGGTAAGGGTTGTGTTTCCGGAAAATGGGAATGGAAAAAAATCTTTACTTAAAACTCCGTTAAAATTTTCAAACTGTAATGAATTATTTTCACCGGGTTTGATACTTGTAACCACATCAAAATATTGCAATCCATCCTCTCCTAAAGGTTCAAGACCAAAACCTTTGAAATGATCCAAAATGTATTGGGCGGCTACTTTCCCTTCCGGGGTTCCCGGATACCGGCCTTTTAATGAATCAGATGCCAGGAAACCAATGTGGTCAGACAGTTCTTCGGTTGTAATTTCCGGATTGTCAATTTTTATGGATTGGCAGTTATTTAATAGAATAAAGCCAAACGTTATTGAAAATGTTATAAGCCTGTTAAAAAGTTTCATTGTTTGTTGATATTGGTTGAAAAATGAATGGGCAAAGATATTATAAATATTTTATGATAGTGGATATTAAATCGTAACTATTCAGCTATTCATTCACTTTAAATAATAGAAAATAGCTACGCTAGTTAATTAAAAATTAAAAATTAAAAATTAAAAATTAGGTAAATGATCAGTGTGTTGATAGGCAAGGTTACAGAATGTTATAAGTTATATGTTATAAGTTATATATTTAATAAAAATGCCACTTGGTTTACTCAATAGTTATATTTTACTTAATAAAAGTTAAATCAAATACCAAGACTGATGGTAATATATTTCATGAAGAAATAGCGTTTTATAACGTTTAACGTATAACTAATAACGTATAACCCTATAACCTAAAAAATTTATTGTGATGCAAATAAAACTCCTGTAAACTGAATAGTTACAAAATTAGAAATTTGTTTTACATTATTTATTGTTTTAAATTTGACCAAATGGTTAAACCAAATGATTTAATTATATAGTTTAACTTTATGGAAAACCATAAAAATAATACCCAGCTCCAGGGAAATGAAAAGCTGATCATGGAGGCGGCAAAAAAGATCTTTGGCAGGAAAGGATTGGATGGTGCAAGAATGCAGGAAATCGCTGATGAAGCCGGCATAAACAAAGCCTTGGTGCATTATTATTTCAGATCGAAGGATAAGCTTTTTGAGGCTGTTATCAATGTAACCTTTCTTTCGTTTTTTCCCAAGGTAATGTCTCTGATGTCAAATCCTTCTATTTCCCTGTTTCAGAAAATTGAAAGATTTGTGGATTTATACATTACATTAATTCAGGAAAATCCTCATATACCTGGTTTTATGGCTCAGGAATTAAGCAGGGGAGGAGCCGACAGAGTTCTTGATATGTTTAAGGATTCTGGAATAAAACCTGAAGTTTTCTTTCAACAGATTGAACAGGAGATCAAGACCGGAACAATTGTTCCGGTCAACCCGGTTCATTTAATTGTAAATATGATATCAATGTGTATTTTCCCGTTCCTTGCAAGACCGTTAATTTCCGGATTTTTAATAAGGGACAGGATAGATTATGATGAATTCCTCGAGGAACGAAAGAAGGAACTACCTAAATTCATTATTAATTCAATAAAAAAGAAATGAAAAAGTTATTGTTTTTTGTTGGTTTCATAACACAGATCACATTCGGACAGGACGTTACGGTTTTAACACTGGAAGAATGTTACAGGCAAACGATTGCAACCTATCCGCTGGGAAGAGATAAAACGCTTCTGAAAGATATTTCGGCATTGAAAATCGAGAACCTGAATTTGAATTACCTGCCCGGATTTGATCTTTCAGCACAAGCAACCTATCAATCAGATGTGACCATGATCGAAATTGACCTGCCAATCGAGTTGCCTAAGGCTCCAAAAAACCAGTATAAAGTTTCGATGGATATCAGCCAGGTGATTTATGATGGTGGAGCTACAAAAAGACAGAAGGAACTTGAGGAAAAAACACTTGATGCCGGTTTGCAACAAATTGAGGTAAGTTTGTATCAATTAAAAGAAAGTGTAAACAGGGTTTATTTTTCCATTCTGTTTCTGCAGGAGCAGGAAAAAATTTTATCCCTGATCAGGGAAGTGCTGGTTGAAAGGAAAAAAATTGCAGAATCGGGTGTTAGGAATGGAGTTATTACGCTGAGTGGCCTTCAGGCAATAAAAGCTGAGAAGTTGAAAATTGAGCAGCAGTTGATTGAACTTGAATCAGGCAGAAATACCGCCATTTCTGTTTTAGGTGAGCTAATGGATACGGAATTGCCGGTTACGGTTCAGCTTGAGTATCCGGAGTCTCAAATCGATTATGATTCTGACCGAAACAGACCTGAATTAATCCTGTTCCGGAATCAGTTGACCCAAATCGATGCGAGTAGTAATTTATTAAAGACCAAACGTTTACCAAAACTCTTTG
>JAUWBB010000381.1 GCA_030605195.1 Bacteroidota bacterium | reverse complement strand
TCCCTACTAAATCTTCAACCTTAAACGGGCTCTTACCTTTGGAAAAAGCATTTACAGGGGTTGGCCGGTCGAAACCATTATTGCATTTTGTGCCATGAAACTCATCTCCCCATGGCCATTTCCTTCCATCCGTCCCCTGAGCGGCATATTGCCATTCAACTTCGGATGGTAATCTTTTTCCTACCCATTCAGCATAGGCCCCGGCATCTTCAAGGCTCACATAAACTACAGGATAGTTCTCCTGTCCCAATGGATAGGCTCCATCTTTCCAGTGCTTCAGGTAGTTTACCTGATCTTTTGGAATGTAGCTTGTTTCCTGTATAAACTCATAAAATTGAACATTGGTTACCGGATATTTATCCATAAAAAACCGGTTGACATGAATGATTTCCGGTCTGGAATAGTCAGGATATGGTATGAACTGATCAGGATTGGAAACCTGAAAGGAGAATTCACCTTTCGGAATTTCGACCATATTCTTAGGGGGCCGTTTGGATGTTTTTGATTTTATTGCATTACTAATCAGCCACGGTACACCTGGTTTCATTTGAACAACCCGTTCATCCATTAATTCTTTTCCATTAAACAATTGAACGACCAGTTTTCCTTCATACCTGCCGAAGACCTCACTTACTTTCAAATTCAGGAGACCTGGAACAAACTCCCTGAAAACACCCTGGTAAGAAGGCAACCCTTTCCAAATTATAATTTTATCACCTTTCGGTGTTTTGACAAACAATGAATCTCCCCTCAAATTCACTTCCAGGATATTCGGGAATCTCGCGATGCATTCAACATTTCCTTCCCTGCGTGTATTCAACCACTGTTTATTAAACTCTTTTACCTTAACCGGTACATACCAGTTATTATTTTTTTGAACCAGATCAATGGCTTCATGGTTCCATAAACTGACATAATGATGCGTCCCGGAGGGTTTCTCTTCAAACAGTGGTCCGTAATAACCGTCCGGAAGTAAGCTAAAAACCGTATAAAGGACTTTATCCCGGTTTTGCCATTTGTTCACCCAAATACTATCTTTCAGAGTTGGAATTAAGGGTGTCCATCGGGTGTTGAGAAAAACGGAAGAATTCTCACGGAGAATTTTTGTGGTTCTGCCAAGATATAAATATTCTTCTTCCATCCAGTCGGGCCTGCCCGGTGCAAAGGTGTTGATTTCCGTACCGTAGCCATTAAAGAATGAGATGGCAATTTCCCTGTGTATTCTACCCTGACTTAGCTGGCAAACGCGGAAAATGGCAAATTCAGGTTTTATCAGTTTATTCAAATTTAAAGGAGGAGGCATAAAGATAGCGTCATGAACCCTTCCTGAAACAATACCTGGCATATCCTTCGGCACAGCCATTCCTTCAGAATACATTATAACGCCTTCCTTAACACCATCTGCTGCTTCTTGTAATTTCCTGCTCGAGCTTCCACGGGTATCCAGAACCACTCCATCGGCATTGGTCGCCTGAATAAGTTTTGCCATACCTTCAAATGGATCTTCCTCACGCGTACTTTGATCCCATGGATTAAATGTAATAAAGAACTTTGTAGAATTTGCCTGGGCATAATTGGCCAATTCTTTTATTTTTTCTAATCCAAAAGGCAGATCTTCATATAAATCCCATTGATTTCGCTGGTCAACTCCCAACCGGGGCCAGGTCGGCCATATACAAAAAACATCATACCCGCCGAACAGTTTCTTTCCCTCCTCCAGGAATTGAAAAAAGTTATATTTAGCTGAATAACGCTCATAAAAACGGTGATCCCATGCCCCCTGAAGGGTCATGATATATTTGTCCCTGATCCATTTCAGGTCTTTCCTTTCAAACAAGGAGTTATCAAACTTCTCAAGATCATAAAGATACCGTTCCTGGAACATGAGTTTCAAACCGTTCTGCCATTCACCTGAAAAGACATCAGCATAAAATGTATATTCTACACTTCCTCTTGGTGAAACAATTGTCTTATACCTTTGTCTTTGTGAATTATCATATTTTATTCTTCGTGTTATGGCGCAAACCGAATAATCGTTATTAAGTTCAACAGAGGCATACCCCATTTCCCAGGCGTTGTCGGGTAAAATCACACCTACCGGCGCCAGACCAGGCCTGAAAATTTTTGTTCTGGCAAGCGCCCAGGGACCTGTAGCTGTTATATATACATGCTCGTCAGAAATACCAAAAGGAACAACATTGGAAAATTCAATGGTATCGCTCGTGTTATTTTTAATTATTAAAATAGCTTTCCACCCTGGCTTAAAATCGGGTTCAACGGTTAGTGTTCCGTTTATCCTGTTTGGAAACTGATACCTGTATACATTTCCTTCCTGAACAACCTGGGCTGTTTCTGAAGAAATTGATTTATTGTTAATATCGCAGGTAAAAAAAGGAACCGATCTCCTGAACTGATAGGTTTGACCGGTTGTAAACGTACAGGCAGTTACACTAAGACCCTTTTCAGTATTTATTTCAAATGATTGAATGGTTTGGCTATTACCATTGTTGTAAAAGACCAGGGGATATAAAAGAATGATCAGAGATAGTTTTAATTGAATTCTCATTGTTGAAAATATATATTATGTGAATCTCAAAATTGACTACAGAGTTATAGATCGTTATATATTTATAGTAAAACAACTTGTTTTTAAGCTAAGGCTAAGGATAAGGATAATAATTGAAAAAATAGCTTTTCTATCCCAATTGGGCATTGCAGGTCCTGTGAAATTGAGCTAAAGCTCCAGCGATTTTTTCCTATTTCACAGGACAGGTAAATAAGATCTTAGTAGCCTACCATATTAGTGTTTTCCTTTTCCTTTTCCTCTACCTTAGCCTTAGCCTCAGCCTTTTACTATAATCATTTGAGAATAGTAGCTTTCGTTAATTTTTTGAATAGTTTCTACAAATCGTACCAGG
>JAUWBB010000019.1 GCA_030605195.1 Bacteroidota bacterium | reverse complement strand
ATATGTGAAAAAAAGTCTGTTTATTTAGAATGATAATAAATAAAGTGAAGTTGAATCCCTATTTTTAAAAAAAAAATTATGGGGTGAAAAAAATAATAGCAAAAAACAATCAATTTAATCTGACTTGGACAGGAAACCCTATGTAACTGTTTGTGTGTGCCCGGAATGTCCACCGGGGCATATCGTAAAGATATGCAAAAAGGCCAAAGGGAGCAACCTGTTGAAGGCAATATTTGTCCACAGGAGGAATGTGTTTGTACTGACCCCAGTACGCTATCACCTTCGAAAAAGCTTCGGACGCTTACGCTAAAGCTTCAGCGGCAAAACTCAGTGCTGCATAATTGATGTAGTGCTTTGTAACACTTTCTGTTAGAGGTATGTAGGCTGCCAATCCACCGTTCATGTTATTCCTGTTTTCTTATTTTTCATCTTTTTTTTAAGCCCAAAACAATTTTTATATTTTAATTCCTACTACAGTAATATCATCAACTTGTTCATATTTTTTATTATTGTAATTCATCCAGTTATCAAGCTTCTTTTTCATTGCTTTACCTTGCTCTTTCATTGGCAGGGAAGATGTTTCGGCTATTAACCTTTTTAAATGTTTGTGAAGAAATTTTTTACCTTTTTCACCACCGAACTGATCCGGATAACCATCTGAGAATAGAAAAAGTTTATCGCCTTTATTTAGCTTTATTTCATTGTTGGTAAACTCGTCCATTTTATAATAATAACCAATTGGCATTTTATCGCTTTTGATCTCTGTCAGTTCTTGTTCCCTTACTAAATATAAAGGGTTGTTTGCCCCCGCAAACTGCAATTCATCGGTTTTTGTATTGATTACAGATAATGCTATGTCCATACCATCTTTCTGTTCTCCTGCAACACCTTTCTGTTGAAGTGATTCAATAACTTGTTGCCTCAGATTATTAAGTATTTGATTTGCTTGAGTGACTTCTTTTTTCCTGACAATCTCATTTAAGAATGACACTCCCAGCATACTCATAAATGCACCCGGTACTCCATGACCTGTGCAATCTGCTACAGCTATAACAATATATTCTCCAATTTTATCTATCCAGTAAAAATCTCCACTTATAATTTTTTGTGGTTGAAATATGATGAAATTTTTTGGCAGGATATGGTTTATATTCTTTTTTGATGTTAAAACAGAATTTTGGATTCGTTGTGCATAATACATACTGTCGGTTATCTCCTTGTCCTTTGTTTTAAGCTCATTATAAAGATTTATTATCTCTTTCTTAGAGTTATAAAGATCAATATGAGCTTTTACCCTGCTCAGTAATTCAGCAGTATTAAATGGTTTTGTTATATAATCAACACCTCCGGCTACAAATCCTTTAGTAATACTTTCTATATCATTTTTTGCCGTAAGGAATATTATAGATATTTCAGCTTTTTCTTTAATGGACTTAATCTCCCTGCAAACTTCAAAACCATCTTTCTCGGGCATCATAATATCAAGAAGTATCAGTGTAAAATTTTCTTGTTTTATCGACTCTATAGCTTCATTGCCATTAACGGCATAATCAATATCATATCCTGCCTTTGATAAGGCATTGGCTAATACCTGGATGTTTTTAGTATTATCGTCAACAATCAGAATTTTATTATTTTCCTTACTATTTATTTTCATTAATAATATTTTTAAACTTAGATATAAGATACGGGAACTCTAGTACTAATCTGTTTATGTTATCAATATTAAAGGTATTTATGGCGTTCGATAAATTATCACAATAATAACTTATTGGTTTAAAAAAGAATAATTCATCCAGCTCTTTTAACTTTTCATAAAACTGTTTTGTTTTCTGTATTGTCTGTCTTTTACTAATAGAAATCCATACCGGCATAATATTTTCCTCTATTTTCTCAATAATAGCAGGCAGTTTTTCAAAATCAAATTCTGATAATATTATGTCTCGAGTTTGTTTGGTTTCTTTTTTAATAACAACCTCTTTATATTTAATAAATTTTGTCAATTCGTTCAATATTTCTACCTGTTGTACCGGCTTTATGAGATACCCGTCAAATCCCATGTCTATAATATCTTTATCGACCTTTTTAAAAGCCAAGGCAGTTATGGCGATTACTGGTATATCCTTTAGAGTTTTTTCTTTCCTGATAATTTTAATAACCTGGTATCCATCCAAACCAGGCATTTTAATATCCATAAAAACCAGGTCAGGTTTTATTTCTTTGAGGATATAAAGGGCTTGTTGTCCATTTTCAGCTTCCAAAATATCCAAATCATAATCCTGCAGAAATACTTTTATTACTTTACGGTTATTTTCAATATCGTCTACAATCAATATTCGGGAATGTTCAAATTCAATTCTTTCAGGCTTAAGTTCATATTTGTCTTTTTGTTCAATATCTTGTTCAGTTATAGATACTTCCTTTATTAATATGGTAAATACACTCCCCTTATTTAATTCACTTTTAACTACAATTTCGCCTCCCATCAATTCAACAAGCCGTTTTGAAATAGAGAGGCCTAAACCGGTACCGCCAAATTTCCTGGTTTCCTGTTCTTCAACCTGTTGAAATGAATCAAAAATAATTTTCTGATTTTTTTCTGAGATTCCAATTCCCGTATCTATTACAGAAAGAGACAAATCTATTTTATTATCATATTTTTTGTTGACTTTTACATTAATTTTAACATAACCCGAATCCGTATATTTAACAGCATTGCTAATCAAATTTAACAAAACCTGGCGTATTCTTAATTCATCAAGATTTAAGAACATAGGAACATCAGGATCGATTTCCTTTACAAAGTCTAGTTGCTTTTCTTTTAATTTCATCACAAATATACTTTCAAACTCTGTGATTATTAACCGGATGTTAACAGGCGCTTTTTTTATTTCAAGTTTTCCGGCCTCTATCTTTGAAAGGTCAAGAATATTATTGATAAGGCTTAACAGGATTTCACTACTTGATCTGATGGAATTCAGATAATCTTTCTGAACAGGATCATTAATCAGGTTACTTAGAATTTCAGAGAAACCGAGAATCGAGTTCATTGGAGTACGGATTTCGTGACTCATATTTGCAAGGAATTCACTTTTAGCATAGTTTGCTTCCTCAGCAGTAATCCTTGCATGTTTTAATTCTTCTTCGGCAACTTTCAAGTCAGTAATATCCTGAATTAATGATGCCATCCCGATTATTTGTTTATTTTTATCGAGTAAAGGTGTATTGAACCAATTACAAATAATTCTTCTATTATCTTTAGTCAGGTTTACATTAGTAAATATCTGCCCGGTATTTTGTTTCATTAATTTTGTCCAGATTTCGATAACCTGTGTCTGTAAATTCTCAGGAATAATCTTATCAATAATGCTAACTCCCATTACCTCCTTTTTTGAATATCCGAATATTTTTTCAGATGAAGGGTTCCAGTCTATAACTTCTAATTCTGTATTCCATTCAATGTAAGCTAGCGGGGTTTCATTAAAAAAGAATAAAAACTTCTGGTTTGATTTCTCTAATTCATTTTCAGCTATCTTGATCTCTGTAATATCGTGTGTAATTCCATGTACCTGGATTAATTCTTCGTTTTTATTAAAAACATGTTCGGCTTGTGTCTGAACAAATCTTATTAATTTGTCCTGTCTGATTACCCTGTATTGTATTTCAAATGCTTTTTTTTGTGATAATGATGTTTCAAAAGTTTTTTTGAAATATTCTTTGTCATCAGGATGGATTAATGAAATCAAAGACTCTACATTGACATCGAAATCTTTTAGTTGGCCAAAAATTTGATACATTTGATCTGACCAAATAAGTGTATTTTTCTTAACATTATACTCCCAGCTTCCAAGACAAGCGATTTTCTGAGCTTTTGTGAGGCTTGATTCACTTTTTCTTAAAAATTTTTCTGTTTTTTTTCTTTCGGAAATTTCTTTATTAAGCTGTTTATTAATTTGAACAAGCTCAAAAGTGCGTTCCCTGACTTTCGATTCCATACCCTCATATGCTTTTTCCAGGTCATCCTGAACCTTTTTACGTTCGGTTACGTCACGCGCAATACCTAAAACAACCGATTTGTCTTTAATTTTAATAGGATATGTGGTTATCTCAACCGGAACTGTGGAGCCGCTTTTTTGGTTCAGGAGAAACTCATCCGGTCCGGTACCCTTACCAATTAAATTCTTACTTAAAAGGGCTGTTGCTTTTGGAATTTGGGTCAAAGGCAGTAGTTTTAACTTCAAAAAACTTTTACCTATCAATTCATCTTTATTGTATCCTAATAATTTTTCTGCCGCTTTATTTCCATCAATAAAAACACCTTTTAAATCAATAATGTAATATGCATCAGGGGCATATTCAAAAAGTATACTTAAACGTTCCTTGTTTTCCCGGATAGCGTTCTCGGTAATTTTTTGTTCTGTGTGTTGTGAAACTATTTTAACAACTTCATAAATGATGTTTTTTATATCCTCAGTCATTGAAGTTTTTCCTTTTTTATTGCTACAAACATCAAATGAAAACCAGCCTCTTAATTTATTATTTATATAATATGGCATTACAGAAATAATCTCAAGATCCTGCGACTTACGTAATGCATAAATAATTGGCCCGGTTGCCGCCCTGAACGGCTTAGGTATCATTTTCAATGCAGATTCTGCCGTGAGTATAAAAAAGTCTTTAGTAATAAAGTGTTTTACAAGTATATTCGGCACTTTTTTTCCAATAGTTGGTTTTACACCTGTATCACACCATTCCAATACATTTATTAAATCGCTGGTTAAAGGATTTTTTCCAGTAAAACTGTTAAAACACGCCCTGCTAACTCCAATTACAGGCCCTACTTCATTAAGTAATTTTTGAATAAGCTCATATTCAGTATAAGACTTATCGGTAGCTAATTTCCATATATCGGCTCTTAATTTATTATATTTGTTTTGCCTGGTCAGCTCTTCTTCTGCTTTGTTCTTTTCCTGTAATATAAAGTCAAAATCTTGTTTAACAAGCGATATTGCTTCATATAAAGGTTTAAATAGGTGAGAATCATCAAAACGATTTTCATAGTCAACCCCTTCTTTATCCCAGTTAATTTCCCCGATAAATTCTAACAGATTATTAATCTTGTTAATAATGATTCTTTCAGGTTGTGATTTTGCCGGTTCTTTTGTTGTCTTTTTTATATCTTTAGTTATATTTTTTTCACTTTTTATTCTATCTATTATATTCAATGCTTATTCAAAATTATTGACTAAACCAATGGTAACGGGCGAAAAGTTTTTGCTTATATTTATAACTACCTTCATAAGTTTATTTAACCCGAATAATACCGAATATTTACAAGGTACTTCTGAATTTAGTTTTTTCAATCCTTCAATATAAACCTTTCTTGCTACCCACGTGGGTTTTTCAAATTTTTCCCAATTTATAATACGATAATAGTATCCCTTATCAGTTAAGCCTGATTCATCCAATACCTTTTTATGTAATTCAAAGAACTTGTTGACATAATCCTCTCTTAAAATTCCGGTTGCAATAGTATAAATAATATCATCGCCAATCAGCATAAATTTTATTGTATAATCTTCATATTCAAATTTCCAGTCTTTTTTGCTAAACTGCTGAATATCAGTAGTTTTATTAGTGATCCCGCTATAATCTAATACCTGGCAGGCCATGTTTATTACAGTTTTATAATTATCCAAAATTTTCATCGGGAAAGTTGTTCGATATAGTTTTGTGCCAATATTAAAGGCTAATTTCACAAACAAAGATGCATTAAATCCCCAAAATCCAAGTAGATTACCTTTATCTCTCTCCTTTATCATAAGATCGACAAATTGAAGCCTTCCCTCTTTTGTGGTTTTTCCGGTTACTTTGCTATAATCTTTTATTTCAATATACTTTTTACCAAACAGACCAATACTTTTAAGAAATTTTTCACGGGTTTCTATCAACTTTTTCATTCCGTATTTACCACTATTTCCGCACGGTATTGATAAAAGTATCCTGTCTCCTATAAGTCGAAAGGTCACCGAGTAGCCTTCGTCGAGATTAATATCTGTCCATAAAGGATAAGTACTAATTGATTGACCGGTAACAGGACAGAATCCAACTTCTTTTTTTAGAATTTGGCGGGTATGTTGTATGCCAGGGGTGCCTGTATCTTTAGCAGACTTTTCGTGGCCAGGTTGAATTTCAGTTATATCTTTTTCAGTTGTAAATTGCTGAACAGGTATATTAGAATATTTATTTTTTGTATGTTTTTCTGTAAGTTTTTGGTTTAAAAATTGCCGCTCCCTGCCTGATAAGATTTGTTTTACGATTGTTATAGCCGAGGGGTAATCGTTTGCTATTTTTACTTCAAAAGGTGGGCGTCCGATGCGTATACCTAATTTGATCATTACCTTAAAATAGGCAGATGCACCATAAAAGATAATTCCTTTTAACCTTTTATTATTTATCTGATAATTAGTATAGTAATTTTTTGCCTTAACGGAAGCGCCCGTATGATCAGTATAATCTTCAATATGGACATATAAATTGTTGGAAGGGAAATATTCATTTATAATAGTTTCAATAAGAGCAAAATAGTTTTGGGAAATAAAATAAGTTGAATATCCCCATATTTTTGTAAGAATAATATTATTGCCAATAATAATAATCGTTAATCTATAGTAATCATTATTAAAAGTAATATCTGTCCATTCAGCTTTTCTGATAATCGGAAGTTTCAAAACCGGGCAGTAATCTAATTCCCAGGGTCTAATTTCATCTTTTGCTACCATTTTATTTAATAATGATACTTATCTTGTTCTGTTTTATTACGTGCATATATTTATTGTGATTTTCTTTGGCAGCCTATTACCTCTAACGTCAGTCTGTCTTGAACCCTAACTCTTGTTGAACTAAATCCCGCGCAGTTGGATAGCTCTTCTTTACAAATACACGTAGATATATACGTAGAATAGCGATAATAAGTTTGCATTTTAACAGATTTCCTGAAAATATCTCAGATGATGAGATCAATGAATATCTGACGGTTTTGGTTCTTTTTACCGCGAATACGTTCGCCGGGTAAATTTCTCCAGCCTAAAGTAAAAAATTTAATTATCTAAATGTCAATTATCTGCTCTGACGACAGATTAGCAATTTCTTTATTGATTTTCTCCCTAAGCTCTCGCATCAATTTAACAGCATCAAATTTTTATTTTTAGTCTTCATGATCTAATAGGTCTTTAGGTGAACGAATCTCGATAGTTGAATAACCATTCATTATGTTTATTGCATTGTAGCCCCTAATTCGTTTAATATTTAAAATATGTTTCAAATCTAAACTAATCACTCGACAGCAGTAGCAGTAGTGGTCTTACGAGTATCAAACCCTGACTTTGGCTATGTTACTGAAATTACCAGCTACATTCCTGCCCGATGGCTCCCAGCGGGCAGCTTCAAAAAGGACTAATAACTTTTCGGGTTCTACTTTCTTTTCAGAATAGGCAACCGGACTGCGACGTGAAGGGATGAAACTGTGAATTTCGAATTCGAATATGGTAAGTTTCTTAAGATTTATTTAATAGAATAAAATCCAGGCTTCAGGTTCAATTTCACCCTGAATTTCCCTTAATTCCTTAATAGCAGCTTCTTTTGAGGAAAAAGAATTAAAACTAACGACATATAATTTCCCAAGCTTGCCAAATTTCTCCGGATTATAACCTTTATTCTTTAAATAAGAAACATAATTATCAGCATTTTCTTCAATTTCGAAACAACCTGCTACAACATAATATTTTTTTATAATAATACCAGCTGAAGAATTATCCACATCCTTATCCGTCACTTCTTCAGATTCCGGTTTTGTTTGTGCCAATGGCTGTGATTCCTGTATTTTTAAGCTGTCTTTTACAATAGTTACAGTCTCGTTAACTAATACCTCTTCAACATTTGAGGTTTCAGAAAACTTATTTTGTTCCGGTTCCACAGTTTTTCCATTCTTATAAAATACAAACCACACAATAAAAATGGCGATTGGAATAAGCCCCAGAACTATCCATAAAATTATTTTTGATTTTTTGCTTCCTGAATAATGGTCATAAGTAACAGTTTCCTCTTTTTCTTTAAATGATATTTTTGCCTCACCTTCAGTTTTCTTTAACTCTTTTATTGGTTCTGGTTTTTTCTCTGTTTTTTCAGGTTCTTTGGTTTCTTCAGAAGTTTTTTTGATTTCTTTAATAGCTTCAGTTTTTTCCTTTTCTTTTTCCAGTTCCATACTTTTCTGTAAAGCCTGTTTTGGCTCCCTGTCAGGCCACTTTAAATCTTCTATTAATTCTAAATCTTCTTCCTTTTTTTTATCTTCAGGAGGTTTTTCCTCATGTGGTTTTTCTTTTTCGGATTTGATCTTTTCTTTTATTATTTCTTTCGCCGTATCTATATTTAAAGTTGATTTTTCAATCAATGTAAAATCATCATTCTTTTTTTCTGATGAAACCGGTTTTAACTTTTCATCTTTTCCTTCACTAAGAATAAACTGAATTTTGCCTTTTTCATCTTTTAAGAATTCACCTAGATTTTCAACAAAATAATGATTTCCTTTTTCAAGTTCCCCGTAAATCTTTTTAACAAATTTTTCAGTTTCCTCAATGGCCTTGTCTTTTTCAATATTTTCCTTTTTTGCAATATAATCAATGAATATACCGTCATTAAATTTTAAAAACTCATTAAAAACAATTGTTTTCGGTTCGTCCTTTTTTACAAAAAAGGCACCAAATTCAGGTATTATTAGACGGCTATTCGTTTTAAGCAGTTCTACGATATATTTGTCCATAGTAGCATAATTTAGTTTCTTTGGATAAAATCTCAGAATACAGATGTCTTACATGGATACCTAAAAACAGAATATCAACCACCTGGTCAAAAAATCCATCTTTTCAATCTTTATTCCCTACTATTATTTTTAAAACCCGATAATCGGGAGTAAAGTTTTTCGATTAAATATTTAAAACGAAACTCGTGAACAAGAATTAAAATTAATAAAGTTAGTCATTAAAGCCAAAAATAAGTATAAGTATTTTATTTTGATTCTATTTGTCTTACTAGTTACGGAGTAAAAACGAAAGCAACTTATTTAATTTGAAGAATGCATTGCATTCTCTATATTTGCGAAAATTTCCGGAATTTATAAACTAAAACGAATTACAGTAAAATATGAATACTCGGGATTTTATAGCAAGAGAGGACAAATTTGGTGCGCACAATTACCATCCGCTGCCGGTTGTTTTAGAAAAAGGAAAAGGCGTATTTGTCCGGGACGTTGAAGGTAAAAGGTATTTTGATTTTCTTTCGGCATATTCAGCTGTAAACCAGGGACATTGCCATCCAAAGATCATCAAAGCACTAACCGGCCAGGCTCAGACACTCACGCTTACTTCCAGGGCCTTTTACACAAGCGCATTAGGAGAATACGAAGAATACATCACCAACTATTTTGGTTATGATAAGGTGTTACCAATGAACACCGGTGCAGAAAGCAATGAAACCGCTTTGAAACTTTGCAGAAAATGGGCTTATAAAAAAAAGGGTATTCCTGAAAATAAAGCGAAGATAATATGCTGTGAAGAAAATTTTCATGGCAGGACCATCACAATAATATCGATGTCTACTGATCCTGTTGCCAGGAACGATTTCGGACCGTATACACCGGGATTCAAAATTATACCCTATAATGATCTGAATGCTTTGGAAAAAGAGGTGAAAGATCCGAACACGGCAGGATTTCTTGTTGAACCCATACAGGGAGAAGCAGGGGTTAATGTTCCTGATGAAGGATATCTTAAAAGAGCATATGAATTGTGTAAAGTAAACAATGTACTTTTTATTGCCGATGAAGTTCAGACAGGACTGGCTCGCACCGGTAAATTACTTGGCTGCGACCACGAGAATGTACGGCCGGATATTCTGATTTTGGGAAAAGCTTTGGCAGGAGGCGTTTACCCGGTTTCAGCCGTCCTGGCTGACGATGATATTATGCTGACCATCAAGCCGGGGGAGCATGGCTCCACTTTCGGAGGAAACCCGGTAGCCGCCAAGGTAGCCATTGCAGCTTTGGAAGTGATCAAAGAAGAAAACCTGGCCTGGAATGCCGACAGACTTGGAAATATCTTCAGGGGTGAATTTAGCAGTATCAAATCGGAAATGATTGAAACCGTTAGGGGAAAAGGATTGCTCAATGCCGTGGTGATTAAACCCAAAAAAGGAAATACTGCCTGGGATGTCTGTGTTGCCATGAAGGATAACGGTTTAATTGCAAAACCCACACACGATCATATTATCCGCTTTGCCCCTCCCCTTGTGATTACAGAAAAAGAGCTCAGGGAAGCCATGGAAATCATTAAGATGACTTTCAGGGAATTTGAGTAATTCTCCTTTTCAATCAATATTCCCAGACCCTAAGGGTTTTTGTGCCACAGGCATCCCTTCGGGAGTAGTAAGACCGCAATATGAATAAGAATAGAACACGGATGACACGGATTTAACTGATTTTCGCTGATATTATAATTTTATCCGTGATTATTTGTAATATTAGTGTCATCAGCGTTCCATTTAACACTTCAGTATGTAAGTGGCAATTTGAATTAATTAACTTTACTACAATAATCGGCCTCCGATGATGTTCCAGACTATTTTAATGAAACAAGGCCATCGGCCTTGGATTATTGTAGTAGTTAAGTCTTTTAAGCGAACAAAAACTCCATCGGAGTTTGATTATAAAATGTTTATGCTTTATGTGGTTTTTAGTTTGTGGTTCCTGGTTTTCCTACCCTGCCCAGGCTAATAACTAAATGTCTTTTAACAGTACATTAGAGGGAGATTCCTTAATGACCGTATCAAATGTATCCAATATATCCGAAAGTCTTTGATACTCTTTGTTTTTGGACACCACGATATGATGACTTCCTTTCTCTTCGAGTCTGTTCATCACAAGATCAATAGAAATTTTATTGATGTCCATTGCCGGTTGATACGTCCTTTCTTTAGGAGTTTTTCCAATTGTTTCTGAAAAAATTCCCACATCCAATAATTCGTAAATAATTTCCCTGATCACCCTGATCGGGACTTTCAGCTTCCGGGAAATTTGAGTAGCTGTATAAGAAGTTTCTCCAACAGCGAAATTTCTTATTACCAAATTGGCAATCAAAAGGGTTACCAGCCTTTTAAACCTGGAACTGATATTATGTGATTCCGTTTCGAATTCATACTGGTCAACGTTTTGGTTTGCAAATGAAATTTCCGCACCGATAAGAACGATCAACCAGCTCATTTGCATCCAGATAATAAATAAAGGAATAGCAGCAAAACTACCATAAATGGCCCCGTACCGGGAAATCCCTATTTGAAACTCCATATAAACCCACTGAATGAACTGAAACATGGTACCTGCAATGATTCCTGCAATCAGGGCAGATGAAAAATTCACCTTGGTGTTTGGCATAACCATATAGATTATGGTAAGCAAAAACCATATTAAAATATAGGGCACCAAACCCAGTAAAAACCTGAAATTCTCCAGAAGCGGTATTATTCCCACTACTTTATCAAACTGACTTGAAATGAAATACGTTACACCGCTGGAAAGAAAAATAAAAATCGGTGCAATCAACATCATTGAAAGATAATCGGTGAATTTTCTGGTAAATGATCTTTGTTTTTTTATCTGCCAAATATCATTGAAGGAACTTTCGATATTACCCAGAACTTTCATAACCGACCAAAATAGTAATATCAGACCTGCTCCGGCGATAAAACCTCCTTTTGCCTGACTTAAGAAATTATCAGCGGAATCGAGAACCCAGGAAATAAGCTCATGATGACCGTCAACCTGTTCATATTGTTGAAAAGAAGACATTAATTTTTCTTTGAGAGTATCCTGTATACCAAACCCTTTTGATATACCAAAAATCATTGCCATAACCGGAACGACAGAAAGGATGGAATACAAAGTAAGCGAAGATGCTTTTAGTTGCACTTTTCCTTCAGCAAACCCCTTCATGGCAAGTGTGAAAATCCTGAGTTGTTTGATAAAGAATGACTTCTTTCTTGGAACCTCCTGCAAGGAAATCCGCCAGATATCAACGGTAATAAATTCAACAATCTGACTGATCCATTTTAGTATGCTTTTCATCTGTAAATATTATGCTAATTTTAAACAATCAGTTTTTTAGTATCTCATTTACATTCAGGATAATTGTTATACGTTAACATATAACACTCTTAATATATGACCTTATGATCTCTGCTATTCAAATGTCCTCTTGTTACGTTGCTATTTCAGTTATTACAAATATAGGGAAAACTTAAAAGTAAAAATCTTAATCATGAATTTTATAATTTTATCAGTTAAATTTGCGTGTAGTATTTCATATCCTTCCTTTTAAAAAGTTGAATCCTGTTTTTTTCTGTGTATATCCGTGTTATCTGTGTCATCAGTGTTCTATAAATTTGGTATTTTCGTCCCGGAAAAGAGGTTAATCCGAATAGGTCTGTTCTTCATTAACAGATGGACTAAATGAAAATTAACATTCTACATTATATTGAAGGATCGAAAAATGCCAGGGGATTAACAGTGATCATTGATGTTTTCAGGGCTTTCAGCGTGGCATGCTACGCCATTCATAACGGGGCAAAACAAATTATTCCGGTAGACACCACTGATATAGCATTCAGATTGAAAAAGAAAAACCCGGAATATTTGTTAATGGGTGAACGGCATGAAAGAATTGTACCCGGCTTTGATTACGGAAATTCTCCAACACATATTGAACATGTTGATTTTACAGGAAAAACAATTATTCAAACCACGAGTGCTGGAACCCGGGGTCTGGTAAATGCAACCCGTGCAGATGAAATCATTACAGGTAGTTTTGTTAATGCACCTGCTATTATTCATTTTATACAATCACGGGATCCGGGGTTTGTTTCTTTAGTCGCCATGGGATACGCCGGAACCCAACCGGCTGATGAAGATACATTTTGTGCAAGATATATAAAGAATACACTGGAAGGCAAACCAACGAATTTGGCTGAAATGATCACAGTACTTAAGACAGGATCGGGAAAAAGGTTTTTCGATCCGGAAAATGTGGATCACTCACCACCCCGTGACTTTGATCTGTGTTTGCAATTGGGAATATTCGATTTTATTTTAAAAGCAGAAGCAATGGGAAAAAACCTCGTTAGCCTTAGAAAAATTGTAATACATTAACGTGAGTTCGATATCCGCTTAGCGGATTACGATGCTGTCGGATGTTTCTATCCGACAGTTAATGATATGGCAAGATTTTTATTACTCCAATATTCAATGTCAGGTGGAAACACCTGACATCATGTAATAACTAATCAATTATATAAATATGTTAAACATTAGTGTCCCTACCTTAATACTTGATAAACCCAAATGTCTGGAAAATATCCGGAGAATGGCTGAAAAAGCAGAGACCGGCAGGGTGAAATTCCGGCCCCATTTTAAAACACACCAATCAGCCGAAATCGGTAATTGGTTTAGGTCGTTTAATGTATCAGCCATTACCGTTTCATCGGTTGGCATGGCACACTATTTTGCAAACCGGGGTTGGAACGATATTACCATTGCTTTTCCGGTAAACATCAGGGAAATGGAATCCATTAATCAACTGGCAGGTAGAATAAAATTGAACATTTTACTGGTTAATCCGGAACCGGTTCATGAACTAAATTTAAAACTAAGCCATGAGATTGGCGTATTCGTAAAAATTGATACGGGATACAACCGAACGGGTATTCCGGCTGATAATGTAAAAGAAATAACTCGAATTCTGGAACATATTAATAAATCAACAAAACTGGAATTTATGGGATTTCTTACCCATACCGGACATACTTACAAAACAAATTCAACTAATGAAATAATAACTTTGTATACCCATGCCATAGAAAAGTTAAACGGTTTGAAGAAAACATTTTCTTCTGAATTTAAAAAAATTACCCTTTCCATAGGCGACACGCCTTCATGCAGCATCATAAACGAATTTGAAAACATAGATGAAATCCGTCCTGGTAATTTTGTTTTTTACGACCTCATGCAACAATTCCTCGGAGCCTGTACCTTCGATCAGATCGCCGTTTCCATGGCTTGTCCGGTGGTAGCCAAAAATAAAGAACGAAAGGAATTCATTATCTATGGTGGTGCTGTTCATTTTTCAAAAGAATATATCATCAGTAAAGAACAGGGAATCACGTACGGACAGGTAATCGGATTTACTAAAAAAGGATGGGAATTTTTTGAAACTAATAATTATCTTGCAGCGTTGTCACAGGAACATGGAGTAGTAAAAGTCTCCGATCAAATATTTGCAAGATTTCAAACCGGTGATGTTTTGGGAATAATTCCGGTACATTCCTGTCTTACGGCAAATTTGATGAAGGGTTATGTTACCCTTGAGGGAGAATTTATTGACCATATATCGAAAATACAATAAATCATGGGGCTGGAAGAAATATTAAAACTGGGTAATCCGAAATTGTATGAAATATCAGAACCTGTAAAGGCTAATGAAATGGGTATTTTAAAACCTGTTGTTGACAAGCTGCATGACTTACTAATGGAATTCAGGAAAAGATACGGAGCAGGAAGAGCAATAGCTGCACCTCAAATTGGCATTATGAAACGCTTGATATATATGAACATTGAGGAACCTGTTATAATTATTAATCCTGAATTGAGCGATCTTAGTGAAGAAATGATGGAAATTTGGGATGATTGTTTGTGCTTTCCTGATTTATTGGTTAGAGTAAAGCGGCATAAAAGATGCAAAGTCCGGTTTTATGATATGGACTGGAAGAAGCAAACATGGTCTCCTGAAGGAGATCTATCTGAACTAATTCAGCATGAATATGACCATTTAGAGGGAATATTGGCTACACAAAGGGCTATCGACCTGAAATCATTCAGATGGAGATTTTGACCTCGGTATTTTAATTACTTATTAAGAAAGCAAATCGCGAGTTAATGTTTAATTTTTATGATAAGTATTTGGAATATTGGAATAATGCCTGCCATGTTTACCCCATGAAATTCTTTTTATTTCATTGGGGTGAAATGCGACGTAGGAGCTATTTCTATAGGGGAATGATGGAATATTACTGGTTATAGTTCTGGTTCAATCATATCTTTCATTATTATTCCGTATGAGGAATATATCGAAATTTTATCTGGCTTGGTATTCATTTAATTTATAGCAGATAATGTTGGCGGCATGAATAGTTTAGCATTTCAAAGCAAGCATTGTTATCAATTTGCATTAAACATAAATAAATGTATTGAACTACGCAAACTACAGACTGCTAAATTATTTATTGCCTTTGTGGCACGTTATTTTTCAAGCTTCCTATTTTCAAATCCATGTTGAAAAGCTGTCATTGGCATATTTATCATATTCTGAATACTTCTATAATCAATACCTCCCAAATATTTATCCGTTTGAAATTTAATAGCAGCTCTTAGAATTTCTTTTTCTAAATCTGTTGAATTCTCAATTGTTAATTTTGCTGTCAAAGGAATCGTTCTAATCAACTCGTTATTTGATATTTTAAAGGGAAATTTAGTTTTTAAACCACGTTGTATTGCATATCTAAAATATAATTTTGAAATGTATTTTGATTCATTTGAGTTTTGGTCAGAATACATTTCTCTTAAATCCTTTAAAATAAAATTGAAGATTTCAATTAAATTATCATCATCTCCTATATTTACTAAATTCTTTATTAAATAATCAGTATCTGGTAAATTTCTCGGGATTGTATATAAAATCTTTGAATACTGATATAATGTCAGATGAACAAATTCAATTGGTTTTAAATCAGGATGTCTATCGACTATATTAACCGTTTCTTTGTCTCGATATTTAAAATTATACGAAACATTTAGTAAATAAATCTTTTTGTTGAATAGAGTCATGTTTTATATTTTTAATGCGCCAACGTTCAGAATAAACTGCGTTTTAATGCAGTTTATTTATTGTGCCTATGTTGCTCTTAGTTTAATCTCTTTACTTTTTTTTATCTTGTTCATTAAGTTCCTGTTGAAGTTTTGCTCTTCGATTGATTTCATCATTGGAAAGAGGTGGGATAATCGAATCAAGCCAAGTCGAGATGGTAGGCAACCAAACTGCCACACCATAATAAATTACACTTTCATGATGTTCACGATAAATCTTTCCATCATCATATACTTCTTCAAATGAATCCAAAATGGTTGATGTGCGAATGTTTTCTGTAATTAATCCATAAGTTCTTCCAGGAAATTTTGGATTGAACAGAGGCCCTCCACTTAATCCTCCAGGACATCTAAAGCTTAGCTCTGCTCCAACATACTCATACCCCAAATGACTTTCCCAATTTATAAATCGTTGAATATGACCACGAAATACTCTCGCTGTCGGTTGAGATTTACCTAGTCTACTTTCTTCTGGAAAACCACATGCCATAACTTCAATACCAAAGGATCTATCATCGAAGAGAGAATCTTTTGGCCATCCAATCTCAAGTTCATTGACACCTTGAATTTTTATTATAGAAATATCCGCTTTTTGATGACTCTCAATTTCAATTACATCATAGACTCGATTACCAGTTGCGTAAATCATTATTATAAGGTCATGAGGCTTAAAATCACCTACACAATGTTTTGCGGTAAGCAAAGTATTAACATCGCGGAATATAAAACCTGAACCTAAAAAATGTCCAGTTTTTTTATTAAACAATGCCCCAGTATTTGCAATAGAATGTAGATTTCGCATAATTTATCTTTTTCGCCGCAATTAGGCACAACGATTTGCAAATATGGGTTGGCTGGGCATTCTAAGCCGTCTACTTGTCAAATCGCTAGTATGTTCTTTTTGTGTATTCATTTCAAAATTAGCACTTTCCCCAGCTTACCTATATTTGCTGTTAGCGCTTCGTTGCTTATTATTTCTTAATCCCAAATTCAAAAGGCCAGTTTTTTTGTTTTTTATCACTACTGTCCGACTAAAATAATAAAAAGAAGGGTACTCCCATAAGGTTTCCCCTTCATGTTGTACTTTTGTTTTTAACCAAAACATTATACAACATGAACAAAAATACAGAAATTAAGTTTGTCGGACAGCCGA
>JAUWBB010000276.1 GCA_030605195.1 Bacteroidota bacterium | reverse complement strand
TTCGCTCATGAGATCACTTCGTTAAGTTATTCGCCCGCCCTGTGAAATAGTGGTGGAACCACTGCTGCGAAGCAGCATTTCACAGGGCAAGCTCATGATCCCCAAGTGGAAGACAATCAAAACCTAAATCAATCCCGTTTTCGCCGGGATTGATTTAGGTTTTGCGGAGAAAGAGGGATTCGAACCCCCGGTCCCGCAAAGCAGGACAACAGATTTCGAGTCTGCCCCGTTCGACCACTCCGGCATTTCTCCGTTGTAGCAAAATTAATAAAAAATGTTACCCGGTAATGGTTAATCTGTTTTCAATATGAGCTGGAATGCTTCTTGATGTGTGAAAACGAAATTCGATGAATAGGGTTTGTTTGCTGAGCTTCGTAGTTCAATTTGGTTATCATTTGTTAATCATACCTGTGAAATTTCTTTCTCGCCATAAACTGTTATGCTTAAAATTTTTATTCCACTTTCTTTATACCGGGCAATATCCTCTTCTGAAAAATAGTTCTTCAAGATTTCTTCAGGAATATTAACCGGTTTTTCATCCTGGATAGTGATGTACTTAAATCCGGCGTTCTCCACAATTTCCAGATATTCAGCTTTTTGAATGGCACCGGCAATACAACCGGTATACATTTCAACCGAATGTTTGAGCTTATCCGGTATGTCACCAACCAAAACAATATCCGATATACTAAAATGTCCGCCTGGCTTCAAGACACGAAAGATTTCATGAAATGCCTTTTCCTTATCAGGTACAAGGTTAAGTACACAATTACTGACAATCACATCGGCCTCATTATCACTCACAAGTAAATTCTCAATTTCACCATACCGGAACTCAACATTGTTATAACCAAGCCTTTCGGCATTTTTCCTGGCTTTATCAATCATTTCTTCGGAAAAATCAACTCCAATTACTTTTCCGGATTCGCCTGCTTCATGCCTTGCTACAAAACAATCATTCCCTGCACCTGAGCCCAAATCGATTACGGTATCCCCTTCCTTTATTCTGGCAAATTGAGTCGGGAGCCCACACCCTAAACCCAGATCGGCATCAGGATTGTATCCTTCCAGTTCGTGGTAATCATCATTCATAATGTTGCTTACATCAGTAGAACAACATTCAGATGTACAGCAGGGATTTCTAACTGCCTTTTTCGCCTGTAAAGCAATCTGGTTGTATTTATCCTTCACTGCTTGTTTGATTATTTCTTTATTCTTCATTACAAATTATTTAATTTAACAACAATTTATGTTTTGAACCAGGGTCTTTGATTTATCAAAAAACTGATTGAATTTTTCTGAAAATTTTTTAAAAGTAATCCAGTTAATACAATAACACGATTTAACACCATCGACGGCCCCTGTAATTAATCCGACTTTTAGTAATTCCCTGAGATGTTGTGAAACAGTGGACTGTGCCAATGGCAGTACCTCTACAATCTCTCCACATATACAAACATCTTTTTTTGCCAATACTTTTAATATTGCTATGCGTGCAGGATGTCCAATAGCTTTGGCAAAATCAGCAAGTTCAATTTCCTGCTTCTCAAACTCTTCTTTTTTGTTTATCGCCATGATATTCTTATTAATATATATCGCAAATATACGATAATTAATTTAATTAGCAAAATATCTGTAAAAAAATCTTTATCTTGAGGACTTTTTGTAATTAAAAACTTCAGGATTTTGAATTTCAAAACCGGTTTACCATATAGATCAGTCTTTACTTTTCTGATTTTTTTCACTTTTATTTATCCTTCACTGTGCCAGGACCCACTGGTCATTAAAAAAATTGAAGAGAACATTGTTTTTGACGGTTTGCCATTCGAAGATATTTGGAATGAGGTAGAGCCTTTTCCTGTGGTTATGTTCCAGCCAAATTATGGGCGGGAACCTACTGAGAAAACGGAAATCCGATTGTGTTACAACAACCAATACCTGTTCGTTTCCGGAAGGCTGTATGACAAGGATCCTTCAAAAATCAAGTCTGCCACAAAAAAAAGAGACGATTTTGGAGGGAACAGTGATGGTTTTGGAATAATACTCGACACTTTTGACGATAATGAAAACGCCCTTTTATTTTCAACAACTCCCGCGGGTTTGCGATCGGATTTTATGATATTTAATGACGCGGTCGGCAGGATGAATCATATGCCTTTTAATATTAGCTGGAATACTTTCTGGGATGTGAAAACAGTTATTAATAAAGAGGGGTGGTTTGTCGAAATACGTATTCCTATTTCCAGCATGCGATTCCAGGATATTGACGGGATCACTACCATGGGGCTTATTGTATGGCGTTCGATTCCACACAAAAATGAAACAATCATATTTCCTGCCATTCACCCTAAATATGGTATCTGGGCCATGATGAAACCCTCACAGGCGCAAAAAATCGTATTTAAAAGCATTAAACCCGAAAAACCGGTTTATATTGCTCCATATGCACTCTCGGGAATATCAGAGGTGTACGAGCTGAATGAAGAAGAAACAGCCTACATAAAAGATAATACACCCACTCTGGAGGGTGGTCTGGACGTAAAATATGGTCTCACCAGTAATCTGACCCTTGATATAACGTTGAACACGGACTTTGCACAGGTTGAAGCTGACGACGAGCAGGTTAACCTGACAAGGTTCTCTCTTTTCTTTCCTGAAAAACGATTGTTTTTTCAGGAAAGGTCAAGTAATTTCAGTTTTAATCTTGGAGGTCCCAGCAATCTTTTCTACAGTCGCAGGATTGGAATTTACGATGAAAAACCAGTCAGGATCTACGGTGGCGCAAGAATAGTCGGAAGAGCAGGAAAATGGGATATCGGTTTACTGGATATGCAGACTGCGCCAGTGTGGGAGAGAGATTCTATTGGTAAAAAACAAAAGGTTTTACCATCAGAGAATTTTGGAGTACTTCGGATACGAAGGCAAGTAATAAATCCAAATAGTTATGTTGGAGGGATATTGACTTCCCGGATGGGAACTAATGGGTCTTTTAACTATGCTTACGGTCTGGATGGGATATTCCGGCTGTTCGGAGATGATTACCTCGATGTTAAATGGGCACAGAGCTTTGAAACAGACAGCCTGAATGATCCTATTTCCTTAAAACCAACCCATTTCGGTTTGAATTGGGAGCGCAGGTCGGAAGTAGATTTGGGTTATGATTTTTCCTTTTCATGGTCGGGAGAACACTTCAATCCGGGTATGGGTTTCCAGATGAGGGAAAATTATTACATGGTGCGGGGCCAGATCCAGTATGGCTGGTTATCCGGGGAAAAATCAAAATTATACAGCCATAAAGTCTTTGCTAGTGTAATGCAGTTCAACAGTGTTGAAGACGGCTCACTTGAATCTGCCTCGATCGGACCCGGATGGTCATTTCAGACAAAAAATTCCAGTATCGGCAACTTCAGAATTAATTATAATATCGAGGATGTAAAGGAAGAGTTTACTTTTCCAGACGAGGCAGATACAATTTATGCAGAAATACCTATGGGACGTTATGATTATTGGGACATTCGAGGGATGTTTGTAACCCCAATGACCAAAAGCTTTTATACAATAGGGGAACTTGATGATTGTCAATTTTACGACGGAACAAGATTTTCAATCACTTTAAGACCAACCTGGAACATCTCATCGAGTATTGAACTGAGCGGAATGTACCAGTTTAACCGTCTCGATTTCAAAGTCCGGGATCAGAAGTATACAAGCCATATCGGCCGTTTCAAACTTCTGTACATGTTCAGCACCAAACTTTCAGCCAGCACTTTTATCCAGTATAACAGTGAAGTAGATGCTATTATTACCAACTTCCGGCTTCGTTATAATCCAAGAGAAGGAAATGATCTGTATCTTGTATTCAATGAGGGAAGAAATACCCGCTTAGACCGTGAAGTTCCTGCCCTTCCGTCGATCAGTGACCGGACTATCCTGGTGAAGTATACTTATACCTTTAATTTGTGATTTTACTCACCGGGTGACTCGGAGTCACCCGGTGAGTTTGAAGTTATTCAGTTTTTTCTTCCTGAGGTTTTACTTTACAGGTTTTAATGCCAAAAGGAAGATACAGGGGGCAAACACCAACCAAGCTGGTAATCAGCAAAATCACAGCCACTAACCCCAGTATAATCGTCAGCGTTCCTGTAATAACCTGTGTGAAATAAAGGATCACGATCACACCAATTATCAAAATTCTGATAATCCTGTCAATAATTCCCATGTTTTTTTTCATCCGTTAATAATTTTAGTTATTTTTTTATCTGAAATAAAACCCTGTCAGGTTTATGAAACCCTGACGGGTTTTTCCCTTCCTTAACCTGACAGGGTCTTCCTGACCTGTCAGGGTTTAATATTTTAGGAGGTAAATACCCAATTTCCTCTTCTTCCTTAATCCTCACCAAAAAATGAAAATGGTTCTTCATCAATACCCAGGCATATATATCGGCTACCAATAAAAGGAAATGCAGATAGATATATCTTACTCTGAAATTACATCAAACCACAACATTTCAGGGTCTTTCGGTACTACAATTTTGATATATCTTACTCTGAAATTACATCAAACCACAACGCACATTGGCTTCCTTATCCTGCATTGTACGATATATCTTACT
>JAUWBB010000345.1 GCA_030605195.1 Bacteroidota bacterium | reverse complement strand
GGCCAGACAAATAGTCAGTGCTTTTTTAGTAGCAAAAGAAAAAGGACTTGGTGTTATTTCCCTGGGGACAAAAATGATCGATCCTCCGGTTGTGAAACGTGCCGAAAGAATTATTAAACTCGCGATCAGTTTAGGATTACTTGCAAGGGATTGGAGGGGGGAGTTTGAAAGTGTTTAAGTGTTAAAGTTGCAAAATGTGTTAAATTAGAACTATGTCTGAAATCAAGTTAGTTGAGAACGCTGCGGGTCGTCTTGTTCCGGTTGAAATTAATGGTGAACCGGCAGTGCCGTTTAAAGGTGTTGGAAAATATAAACCTGAAGGGCTTAAGCATGCTACTAAAATTGCTTCCTGTTCCGATTATCCGAATAATGGAAACAAACAGGTATCTTCCCTAAAAGAGGCATTAATTAAGGCTGGGCTAAAGAATGGCATGACTCTTTCAACCCATCACCATTTCAGGAATGGAGACCTTATTGCAAATCAAATCTTTGATATTGCTAAAGGACTGGGTGTAAAAGATTTAAGATGGTTTCCATCTGCTTCTTTTCCATGTCACGAGCATTTGATCCGATACCTTGAAGACGGAACAATTCATCATATCGAAGGGAGCATGAACGGTCCTTTGGGAAAATTTGCTTCAGAAGGGAAAATGCGTGGGGTAGGGGTTTTGCGGTCTCATGGCGGACGATACCAGGCTGTTCAGGATGGTGAAGTGAAAATTGATATTGCCGTTATCGGGGCTGCCTGTGCCGATCCATTTGGTAATGCCAACGGTCTGTATGGTGAATCTGCTACAGGGTTGTTAGGTTTTGCCCTTGCTGATTCGCAATATGCCGATAAAGTCATCGTCGTTACCGATAATATGGTATCTTTTCCTTGTGTTCCCTGGCAGATACAGGGAAATTATGTTGATTATACGGTTGAAATCGAAAAACTTGGAATTCCTGAAAAAATCATTTCAGGAACTACAAGGATAACCAGAAGTCCGGATCGCTTATTAATTGCAGAATTAACCGCCAGGTTTTGCGATGTAACCGGAATTATCCATGATGGATTTTCTTTTCAAACCGGAGCTGGTGGTACCTCGCTTGCCGTTAGTGAGTATTTCCGTCAAATTATGAAAGAAAAGGGAATTAAAGCACGGTTTGTCAGGGGAGGTAGTAACAAATATCTTGTATCCATCCTGGAAGAAGGTCTGGTTGATTATATTCTTGATGGACAAACCTTTGATCTGGAAGGGGTACGATCGATGGCTGAAAACCCGAACCATGTCTGGACCAGTCCCTTTACTTCTTATAATTACCATGGTAAAGGAATTTTTGCCGGAATGGTGGATGTGGTTATCCTGGGTGCTACCGAAGTAGATGTGAATTTTAATGCTAATGTTGTAACTCACTCCGATGGCTACTTATTACACGGGATTGGAGGATGGCAGAATTGTTTGTTCTCTAAGACTGTAATTCTTCCGCTACCCTTGTTCCGGGACAGGATACCCATTATTGTGGATGAAGTAACAACGCTGTGCGGTCCGGCAGAATTAATCGATGTTATTGTGACAGAGAGAGGAATTGCCATTAATCCCAGGCGGACCGATTTGATAGAGAAAGTGAAAGGATCGGATTTGCCGGTCAAATCGATTAAAGAATTAAAAGAAGAAGCTGAAAAGATTTGCGGCAAACCTGAAAAAGCAAAATTTAACGATCAGATCATCGCGGTGGTTAAGTGGGTGGATGGAACAGTGTTGGATGTAGTAAGAAAAGTAAAAGAATAAAAAAATCCTAAAGGTTTTTCCCGTAGGGATGCTTTGGCACAAAACCTTTATGGTTTTATTTAATATTATCTAAAAGGCAATTTTATCCTCATCCTCAAGATGGTCCTTGTCGGATTTTGGAGTGTAAAAGATCCTGATCCTTGCCGTATCCCTTAAGAAATTAATCCTTCCGATTTCAATTCGGTATATTTTCAATCCGGTTCGATTTTCAAGATCTTCAATAAGTTTATCCCGGTTTTCGGGCTTTACCAATTCTATTTTTTCATACACGATGGTTTTACTGTTCTCTTTAGACTGCATCAAGTATTTTTCGCCTATCCATGCCACAAGGAGAACCATTGTATTAATAAACAATAGCTCAACATAACTGGTATTCTTGGTAACCAGGGCATTAATCACTGAAATACCAATAACCAGGAACAGATAGGTCATTTCCTTGATTGGAATCTGACGGGTTCTGAACCTTAGTATCCCAAACAGAGCAAACAATCCCAGGGCTATTCCTACAGTTAATTTATCAACCTTGATTAATGAAAAGGATATCAGGAATACAATTGTACTTACTAACATATAAGTAAAGAAATACTCTTTTCTTTTTGCAACAGGATAGTATAAATACCTGACAAGTGCGAAAACAACCAGTGTATTGAAAATAAACCTGGCCATTAATTCCAAAAAATCCGATGTATTCATAAGTTTTATACCGAAAAAGTGTGCAGGCTCAGTTACCTGGGCTAAAATTTCTGTAATCATGGCTCATTTTATTAAGGGTTAGTAATTTCCTTTTAAAACGATTGTATTTTAAATTTTTATCAAGCAGGATCATTCCAAGGCAATATTTGCTTATTCCTGTGGGCTTGATCCTTTCTTCATTCAGCAAGTTAATAAAATCAGAATAACCGGAAAACCTGCCGCGTTTAACTTCTGCAATAATAAGGAATGGGAGTTTATGAACTTTTGAGTCCTTTATAAACTGCAAATTCATATCGATGGTAAGACGTTCATTCATCTTTTTCTGAACCAGTGTTAACCTTGAAAACTGGTTCCATAGCTTTGTTTCCAGGTTCTCAGAATTGTAGGGGGTATTGACATAGATAAATTTTTTAGACATTTTTGATATATCATCTTCAATTTTTTTTCTTTTTATCCTGGTCTTATTAGTTCGGCCTTTGTTGTTTTTAAATTTAATTTCAAGGAATCTGTTGTCTGAATCGACATATTCCCTGAACCTGACCTTGTAACGGTTTAGATTTCTGTTATGATGCTCCAGGTACATTTGACTGTTTAATGTATCAAGATACTTGGAACGGTAAAGAAATAATCTTTTATTGTTTATTGTCAATACTTTATAATAATCCGTAGCTTTTCTGAGCAGACCAGGTAATTTATTGATTGTAAAAATAAATTTAGTATCCGTACGATCCATCAGTTTCACTTTGTCCATTTCATCAAGACTAATGGGTTCAAAGGTCTCCAATATTTTTTCAATGCCTTCCAATGTGATAAGGTATATTTGACTAACTCCGCCATCCAAAAAGTGATCCCTGCCTGTCCGATAGGCAGGGATTCTGGAAAATGACGGAGTTAGTCATAAAATAAAATTAAAAATCTTGTAAACTTCAGGAACAAAGATGACTTAAAATTTCGAATAAGATGCCATACGGCTCTATGAAATCTTCAATTTTCTTGACTTTTTCAATGTCTTTCCATTTCAATTCAAAATTTTCTGATTCTTGAATTGCTGCTTCA
>JAUWBB010000206.1 GCA_030605195.1 Bacteroidota bacterium | reverse complement strand
TTTGAAAATAATGTGCCTGTTAATTGCATCCCATCTCCTGAATCACCCGAAAACCGGATAGAGACTTTTTCCACCTCAATGGATCTTGGTTTTGTACCCATGATTTTTTATCGTGATAAAAATTTAAATGCATATAAAAACGAAATATTTTCATATGCATTTGGAAAAAAATATTAGAATTAATTCTTTGAATATCTACATGAACTGAGTGAAACGAACTCAAGTAAGTAATAATGCAGGCTAGTGAATTGCCATGCCTTAAAATACAAAATTAAGTAATTCTGTGAATGTTACTTCAATTTCAAAATATATTTTTCAACATAAGACAGGGATTGGAAGATTGGAATGATGGAAGAATGGAAGAGTGGAAGAATGGAAGAGTGGAAGAGTGGAATAATGGAATAGTGGAAGAATGGAAGAGTGGAAGAATGGAAGAATGGAAGAATGGAATGATGGAAGAGTGGAAGAGTGGAAGAATGGAAGAGTGGAAGAATGGAATAATGGAAGATTGGATCCCGATAGCTATCGGGAGGAATATTCTCCTTTGACTGCACAGATTTGTTAAAGTTGTTTATCTCCAAAGGTCTATTTTTGTTAAATGGATTGCTTCTTCGAAAAACATTTTGGAAATCTTCTCAAAATAGGGAGTGTAATCGGATATGAAAAATTGATTTGTTGTTTTTCCTTCTGAACGCAACAGGTCTTTTGAAATCAGTGTTCTTTTCAGGTCATTCGCAACAATTCGTGCAGAATCAATAACTTCAACATCAAAATTGTAAAACTTGCTGATCTGATTTTTTATGATTGGATAGTGTGTACATCCCAGGATAAGAGATTGAATATTTTTTAACTCTTTTTTTGAAAGGTACGCCCTGATAATTGCATTGCTTATATCATCATAGACAAATCCTTCTTCAATCATAGGCGCCAGCAATGGTGTCGCAAGGGATTTTACTTCAATATCCTGTCTTTTTTCTTTTATTTTTTTCTCATAGGCACCTGAATTTATCGTGGCTTTCGTTCCAATCACTCCAATTTTCTTATATGTTTTATTTTGAAGGATGTGTTCAACAACCGGGTCGATAACATTCATTAATACTGCTTTTTCCCCTACGTAATCATTTAAAGAGCTAAACGCAACCGCGGATGCAGAATTACAGGCCACCAGGATTACCTTACAATTTTTCTCCAGCAGAAATTCAGCTATTTTTTTTGAATAATGAAGAATTGACTCTGCAGATTTATCTCCGTAGGGCAGATGTGCCGTATCTCCAAAATAAATAAAAGTATCATTAGGCAGGAGTTGTTTTATGGCATGTGCTACAGTTAATCCTCCAACACCGGAGTCAAAAATCCCTATGGGTTGTTCTCTTTTTAAACGCATAAGAAAATCTAAAGATATTTATTTGTACAATAATATATTTTGGGTTCATCCGGTAATTTCGCGGGTTTACGATATTATAATATTATCGACATTTCTATATTTCTAATCAAACATCAGGGTTAAACCAATCTGTTTTATAAAACTGAATTGCCCGTAGGGCATTTATTATTGTATGATGTTTTTCCTGATTCTTAATATAATTATAAACATTTTCTATTTGAGACCTGCTATATGAAAATGCTCCATAACCTTCTTGCCAGGAAAATTACATGATGTCAGGTGTTTCCACCTTACATTGAATGCTGGAGTAATTAAAATTTTGCCATATCATTAACTGTCGGATGGAAACATCCGACAGCATAGTAAAATTTTCCCTTGAACCATTCCTTTATCTATGCATCTTCCGGATGAACCTTATTTTTTGTGAAATCACCCCGAAGGTAAAAAAAAGGCCATGCCGGGACCCGGGATGGCCTTTTTTTAATAAAAACCAATTATTCAATTCCTAATTTCTTTTTAACAAGTGGCATAATATTCTCAGAGTCTTCGGAAAAGTAAATAAGGGCCCTCGCAGCCAGGTCAAAGACATATGTAAATTTGTTTTCTTTTGCTACTTCCTGAATAGCATTATTAGCTTTCTCATAAATTGGCTGAAACAATTCAGCTTCTTTTCTCTGAAGTTCTTGTTGCGCAGTAGTCTCAAATCCCCGGATCCTCTGGTCAAGATCATTTATCTCCTGTTCCTTAGTTTGTTTAATCAGATCAGTAAGATTTTCCTGCTCATTTAAATAATCATTATATTTATTATTGAGTTCTACCCGCATTATTTCCAGCTGGTTTTCCAATTCTTTGGCAAAATTTTGTAATATTTGCTGGGCACTATCCCGCTCAGGCATTAAAGCAAATAATTCATTAGTGTTAATATGCCCGAATTTATAGTTCTGAGCAAACACATTAGCACCAGATAACAATAAAGCCGCAACAAGGACTATTTTCATGTACTTTTCCATTTGCAAATGATTTTTGATAAAAATTTTTTTCAAAAATATACAATTAATTTTTATAACCCAACTTTTCCAAAACATCATCACTCAAGTCGTATTTTGGATTGGTATACAATAAACTAACGCCGCTTGCCGTATCGAAAATCACAGCATAGTTCCCTTCAATAGCAATTTCTTTAACTGCATTATACACTTCGTCCTGTATAGGTTTGATTAGTTCCTGCCGTTTTTTAAATAATTCTCCTTCACGGCCAAAGTACTTATTTTGAACTTCCTTTACTTCTTTCTCCCTGTTAATTATTTCTTCCTCACGTTTTCTCGTCATTTCGTTGGTTAAGAGTACCTTTTCGGATTGGTAATCCCGGTATTTTTTCTCAACTTCGGCATACATATTGGATATTTCCTTCTCCCATTCTATCGAATACTGGTCAAGCTGATCCTGCGCAGCTTTGTAAGAAGGAATATTACTCAGTATATATTCAGTGTCAACAAACGCATATTTTTGTGCAAGGCCTAATCCTGCTGAAAGGATTAATACTATTATTGAGCTGACTATTTTTTTCATGGTTGTATTCTTTTTAAATTAATACTAATCTAAGTTACATGTTACATGTTGCAGGTATCTCTTTGTTATAGGTTATATGTTATAGGTTATATGTTATACGTTATATGTTATACGTTATTAATTATAAGCTTTTTTTTTCTTTCACTGATTTCTGTTCCCCATATATCATCCTTCGATAGCTAACCAGAATGAACTATTAACAAATAACTTATAACCATTAACCTTCTTCTTTAAAACTGCTGACCAATTACAAAATGGAATTGGCCACCGTTGGCATCGGGTTTTCCCGGGATCTCGTCAAAGCCATATCCCCAATCAATCCCCAGCAATCCAAACATTGGAAGAAAGGCTCTTAAACCAATCCCTGCTGACCGCTTGATTCCAAAAGGATTAAAGTCTTTAAACCGTTTCCATGCATTTCCTCCTTCAATAAATGTAAGGACAAAAATGGTAGCTTGCGGGTTCATGGATATCGGATAACGCAATTCCATTGTAAGTTTGTTATAAACATTACCGGACTTTTTAGTAAATCCCTGATCCGTGATAGTTGGTGTCAAAGAACCGTTTTCATAACCCCTGAGTGCAATGGTTTCCCGGCCATACAAGCTGTATCCGGTCATCCCGTCACCTCCAAGATCAAAACCCTCGAAAGGTGATGGTCCGATATCGTCGTTATAATGGCCCAAATAACCAAACGCTGCTCGTGTATTCAATACCAAATTTCCTGCCAATTTTAAATACCAGTCAGCTTTAAACACCCATTTATGGTATTCTATCCACTTATATTTCTCTTTATCAGTTATATCCGAAGCTTTAAAATCTTTACCGCTGATGATGGAATAAGGAGGGGTAACTTGCAGTGATAATGAGAATATCGAGCCATATGTCGGATAAATAGGATTTACCCCGGCAGCGGCTCTTGTGAGCGATGTTTTGAAGCTAAAATTATTGGATTTCCCATCGGAAAAAAGAAAGTATCGCCTCCAGTTATTCAGGTCGTAATTTTGAATACTAATTTCATTATAAAGCGTAAAGTAGTCATCCGGCCAGCTTAGTCTTCTGCCGGAACCAACGGAAATTCCATTTATATTTAAGGACTCCCTTCCCGGATCATTTTTCTTACTACTGGATTGTGTGGAACGGTAAATTGACAAGGAGAGAGAATTCGGTTTTTTCCCTCCGAACCAGGGTTCGATAAAAGTAAGGTTATAAGCCTGGTAATATATTCCATTCGACTGAACTCTTACACTGAGTGATTGTCCATCACCTGAAGGGACAGGTCTCCATGCCTTTGGATTCCACATATTTTTTGCAGAAAAGTTATTAAACCTTAACCCGATAGTACCTATCAGCATGTTTGCTCCCCATCCTCCGGATATTTCAAACTGGTCATTCGCTTTCTCTTCCAGGTCAAATGCCAGATCAACAGTACCATCATTAGGATTCGGGATTGGGTTGGGTGTTATTTTTTCAGGATCGAAATGCCCCAACTGAGCTATCTCCCGGGCTGAACGCATAATTTGCGTCTTACTGAACAAATCGCCGGGCAGGGTTCTTAATTCCCGGCGGACCACATGCTCATTTGTTTTAGTATTTCCGCTAATAATTACTTTGTTAATGGTAGCCGGTTTACCTTCATAGATTCTCATTTCAAGATCAATTGAATCATTTTCAATTGATACTTCCACCGGATCAATGCTGGAAAACAAATAGCCATTATCCATATAGACCGAATTGACTGCATCATCATCAATAAACAACCGTTTTTCCAACGCGATCCAGTTATAAGGATCACCTTTTTTTATTTTTAAAACCCCGCTCAACAGTTCGGACGGAAATTTAGTGTTACCCACCCAAGTAATATTTCTGTGATAATACCTGTTGCCTTCTTCAATTTTCATGACAAGGTTAATCCTGTCTTCTTCAACGGAGTAGATTGAATCTCTTAGTACTTTAAAGTCGCGGTATCCGTTTTCATTGTAAAAATCGGTCAGGCTTTCCTTGTCTTCTTTAAACTTTTCTTCAATATACTTGGATGTCTTAAAGAAATTCAGGTTTTTTTTCTTTGTATTCTTCATTTCCAGACGGAGTCTTTTGTCGGTAAAGATTTCATTGCCCTCAAAGAAAATATCCTTAATTTTTATACGGTCATTTTTGTCAACGTGTACATTTAGAATAACACTGTTACCTCTTTTTGGATCATCTTCCCGGACAAAATTCACTTCGATGTTAAAGAATCCTTTGTCAATGAAATGATCCCTGGTTATTTTCCTCGCGTTGTTTATAACGTTTTCAGTTACCTGATTTCCTGAAATCAGGTTCAACTTTTCAAGCAGGTCCTGGGTTTCGCTCCGTGAAATCCCGGTAAAGGAGAACCTGGAAAGCCTTGGGCGTTCTTTCAAAAAAATGTCCAGATAAATTTTATTTCCCTCAATTTTGGGAGCGGTAATTTTTATATCGGAAAAAAGGCCTTGTGACCAAAGCTTTTCAATAGCCATTGTAATTCTCTCACCCGGTATCAGGAACTTATCACCAACCTGTAGTCCGGATAATTGAATCAGAATATTCTCATCCAGGTACTTCACCCCTGATATGCTTATATCGGCAATTTCATATTCTGATGGGTACGAATAATCCATAACGGGTAAGTCCGATTGGACAACGTCTTGAGAATACGAACCCTTCAGAAAGAAAAAAATAATTGATATTAAAGTAAGAATCCTATGAATCATTTCTTAAAAAGATTACATATTTAAACGTATCGGAATTTACTCACTTCGTTTTTGAAGATAGACGTTTAATGTTTTGGTTTAAATCCTTTATTGTAAATTTCTCCCCAGGGGATGCCTATGGCATAATTTGTCTAATTAACCTAATCTGTTTTAAATTACTAATTGACCTAATTGCTCTAATTAACCTAATCAAATCCCAATTTCTAAAATCTCAATGTCCAAAGGGAG
>JAUWBB010000251.1 GCA_030605195.1 Bacteroidota bacterium | reverse complement strand
CAGATCCCGGTTTAAAAGCAAGGGTTAATTTCTACAACGTACATTACGAGGCTACTCATATCGTGGGTACAAGCGGTGGTAACAATGATGATATGGTAGAAGCATTGGATTTGCTTACCAAAGGGTTGGATCCGGCCGGATTGGTTACTCATATTGGCGGTTTGGATGCTGTTATTGATACAACCAGGCGCCTTCCCGGGATCCCTGGCGGCAAAAAATTAATTTATACCCACATCAATATGGAGTTGACTGCTATTGATGATTTTGAAGAGAAAGGTGAAAGTAATCCGGTTTTTGCCGAACTGGCAAGGATTACTAAAAAACATAATGGCCTTTGGTCGGTTGAAGCGGAAGAATACCTGCTGGCTAATACAGATGTAATCTGTTAATTGTTATTGGTTATTAGTTTTGTTTTTTTAACTCAAAATAATACTCTTTAGGGTAAGAAGAGGTGTATGAATTTCTTTTATAATATTATTTTTTGTATAATATGGTGTCAGGTGTTTCCACCTGACATTAAGATATGTCTTTAATCCTTTCGGGAAATTTTTCGGTGCTATTTGTGATACTCAGCTTTTTTATCATTATACAAAAGTGTGATGTTTACCGAATGTATAAACAAGTGAGGGTTCGACTAAAGAGTTAAAAATCTACCTGCAAATTCCTTCGATATATAATTATCGTAACTTAAACAGACTTCCGTAGCAAGAGTTGTTCCTGCATTAATGATTGGTTCCCAGTCACTAACCGTTAAATGATTCAGATCAGAAAGCCGGATGTTATTACTGATCAAACCGTAAATAATTCCGGCATTAAAATTATCGCCGGCTCCTATCGTACTTATTGGTTTTAAGGTATGTACGGGGTAAGAATATTCAATATTCAGGGTATGTATAAATACCCCTTTTTCACTGGCAGTATAAATAAGGCAATCGCATTTATCTTTAAAAGTTTCGTATGCCTTTTTTGAATTCCCGGCTCCGAATATGTTTTCAAAATCCTCATCGGATCCTCTTACAATATCTGCAAACCCGATGTTTTCCAATATGACTTGTTTTAATACAGGCAACTCATCAAGGTGGGATTTTCTGAAATTGGGATCGTAAATCACGATTGCCTTTCTGTTTTTTGCCAGGTTAAGCATCTCAATCAGGTTTTTCCTGATTTGCTGATTCAGGGCATAAAAGGATCCAAATAAAAAGATGTCATCTTCTTCAATATCAGGCAAGTCAATCCGAAGCCGTTCTTTTGGATAGTCTTGATAAAAACTGTACGATGCCTCGTTTTTCTCATTTAGGAAGGCAAGGGCAATTGTTGATTTGTAACCGGGATAGCGGTATACATACTTTGTGGAAACATTGTTGCCGGTAAGGAATTTTTCAATCTGTTTTCCAACCGGATCGGTTCCGAACTCGCTAATAAAAAACACAGGATATCCCAGTCTGCCAAGTGTAACGGAACTGTTTAACATGGCTCCGCCTGGAACAGCAGAGACAGGCTTTCCGTTTTTAAAAATAATGTCGTAAACGGTTTCACCTATGGTGTAGATCTTTCGCATAAAATGATATATCAATTCTCTGATAGAACATTATTGTCATATTCAATTTCAAAACGCAGTTTATGTTTTGCTTCTTCCTGTGCCAGCGAAAGGAATACATCTCGTAATGTACTATTCGGAGCAACGTTAGAGAGGTCTGTGTATAACTTGAAAGCAGCCTTTTCTTTTTTCATTGCAATAATTAAAGCTTCTCTGTACGGCATATCAGGTTGTGGCTCAATATCAACCAGATAATCAGCAATTTTCAAATCAGTAATTTTTTCTTCCTTGAACTCAAACGACTGATCTTCTTTAATTTTTATTAATCGACTTTTGTGTCCCATTTCCTCTTTTGCAAATTGCAAAAAGACTTCTTCCATAGCTTTACTTTTCGCATGCTTTGCAAGATCAGTATAGAAATCCATTGCTTCCTGCTCAGAGGCAATAGCAAAATCCAGAATATTATCTATTGATTTAAACTCTTCCATGGTAAAAAAGTTTTTATGTATCGTAAATATTAATTGATTTTTTTAGTTAAACGTTAATAGTTTTTCTGCCTTTACCGGATTTACTTCTCTTTTATATAATGGTCTGTTATCCTTCTTATACGCCACTAGATTTTCTTCAAACGTTTTGTTTTCATCATTTGTATAGATAACGCCTAATGGAAATTTATCAGTTTCAAATGCTTTTTTTAATGCTTCCATTTTATCAGTACTATCGTAGTCTTCGTCGAGATAATATATATTATCCTTATACCACTTGTAATTATTAATTTTATTAAACGAAACACATGGATGAAATATATCTACAAGAGCATAGCCTTTATGCTTAATAGCTTTCTTTAAAATTTCTTTCATTCGATTCATATCTCCCGAGAATGCTCTTGCCACAAAAGAGGCTCCTAAAGAAATTGCAACTGCAACCGGGTTGAATGGTTCAGAAGATACTCCTTTTAATTGTAGTGGTGTTTTAAAATTCCTTCTGCTTGTCGGGGAAGCTTGTCCTAACGTTAGTCCGTAAACCATATTATTATGCACGATATTTGTAACATCAATGTTTCTTCTGATGGCATGTATAAAATGATTTCCACCTTCACCGTACATATCACCATCCCCTCCTTCGGCGATTACAATAAGCTCAGGATTTGAAGCTTTTATCCCGGTTGCAACCGGGAGCGCTCTACCATGTAATCCGTTAAAACAATTGGAGTTTATGTACTGGGATGTTTTAGCTGCCTGTCCAATTCCTGCAGATATTACAAGCTTTTTGGAATCAATATTTAATTCATCCAATGCTTGCTTTATTGTTTTAAGAATTGAAAAATTCCCACAGCCGGGACACCAATCCGTATCAGGCATTTCGTCAAAATCGAACTTAGTTTTCATCATTTAATTGTTTTTATTTCATTAATAATTTCCTCTAATGAAAAAGGTGTTCCGTCATATTTTAAAATATGCCTGTCAAATTCTATTCCGGTACAGGTTTTAATCAGATTGCCGAATTGAGAAGTAGCATTATTTTCAATAATTATCCGGTTTTTTGCTTTTGATAAAATATCTTTTGTATTTTTCGGTAAAGGGTAAACTTGTTTAAAGTAAGCAAAAGCAATATCGTTATTGTTTAGCTCTTCGATTGCCTCTTTGATCACTCCATAGGTTGACCCCCATCCAACAATTAATGTTTTGTAATTTTTTGAACCTGCAATTTCCGCATCTATTGATTCTTTTGATATAAGTTCTGATTTTTTAAATCTTTTATCCACCATTTTTTTCCTGGTATCAAAATCCTCGGTAATAAATCCTTCTTCGTCATGTTCGTGGCTGTCAAACCTCACAAATCCTTCACCATACGATGGAACTCCTCTTTGGGATATCCCATTTTCAGTATACATGTACCTTTTATAATTTTGATCCGTTTTGGTAATGTAATTTTGTATTTTGAAGTCTGAGAAATCAATTTTTTCGATACATTGATACGAGTCGATAAAAAACTGGTCAGTTAAAATTATTACAGGCACTTGATATTTATCAGCCAGATTAAATGCCTTTTGAGTTAAATAGATACCATCCTTGAAATTACCCGGGGCAAAAATAATTCTTGGGAATTCACCATGGCCTGCATATAAAGCTAAGTTCAAATCGCCTTGCTCTGTTCTTGTAGGAAGTCCTGTAGCCGGTCCTGGCCGTTGGGCAAGGTGAATTACAACGGGTACTTCAGCCATGCCTGAAAGGCTTATACCTTCTTCCATAAGTGCAAATCCGCCTCCGGAAGTAGTGGTCATTGCCCGCGCTCCGGCATACCATGCACCCTGTACCATATTAATAGCACTTATCTCATCCTCTGCCTGTTCAACAACAACTCCAAATTCTTCAGAATGTTTTGCCAAAAATTGTATTACACCTGTTGAGGGAGACATTGGGTAAGCAGTGATAAAGTTACATCCTCCTGCAAGCGCTCCTATTCCAATGGATTCGGTCCCACTTATTACAATTTTATTTTTTATTTTTTCGTCCTTGTCTATTTGGACTTCTAATTTAAGCTCCTTTCCTTTTTCATAACCCTTAGATACTGCTTTAATGTTATTATCAATAATATCTTTTCCTTTAGTTGAGAAATGTTTTGTAATAGATGTATTAAGCAAATCCGGATTAATGTTAAATATACCTGCCAATAACCCAAAAGTTAAGACATTTGAATATATCAGACCTCCAACTTCTTTGGCTAATGAACTTAGAGCTACTTCCTTTATTTTATATTGTCCGTTCTTATATTTTTCCTCGATAAAATCGTCTTCTCCAATTATAATGGTATTTTTTGATATCCGGTTATCTATTCTTTTCAAACCATCCTTACTAAATACAATCAATATATCTATTTTATCAACAAAAGCCTGAATATTTTTATTTGACACTCTGATTTCAGTTGTATTATTACCACCTCTTACCCGCGACATAAATTCGCTGGTGGAAAATACATTATAACCCAAATTTTTCAGAGCCTTAATAATTAGTAACTCAACAGTTCGGATTCCTTGTCCGGCTTCACCTGATATAACAATTGAAATATCTTTTTTCATAACTAAAAACTTTCAAGCAGTCCTGTATTCCTTCGGTTACACCAGGATGGAGATGTATGAATTTAATCTCAAGGTATTCTTCATCTGTTATTTATTATTTATACTTAACCTTCTGATTTATAACATATTTATTATCATAGTAATGTTTCTTTACCTGCTTTTATCTTGCCGGTATACCTACTCACCTATTACCTCTTTGGACTCTTGATTTAATTCTTCTTTATTTTCTTTTTCCCCTAAGCCTTAGCCCTTGCCCTGTGAAATAGTGGCGGAGACACTACTGCGGAGCAGTAAAGTCTTCGACTTTATTTCACAGGGCGGGTGAGTAAATTCCGATACATTAAATTAACAGCGTAAATTGGATTGATTTTTGTATCTTTGATTAATAATAATCAAAGCATATTCATATGCAAACAGTCAGACTAAAAATAAATGATAAGGTTTACGAT
>JAUWBB010000266.1 GCA_030605195.1 Bacteroidota bacterium | reverse complement strand
GTCGGAAAGGATAACATATTTAACGGGCTTTTCACTTAAAACATATTTAGCACTTTCTGATTTGTGGTTTAAAATTTTGCTGAACGTCTTTTCGAAAACCGGTGAATAGTACTTCTTTTTTAAAGATTGGGTCAATTCGGTATTGGAATTGTAAAAGACAATCTCAATTGACAGGTTGTTGTAAACCTTAAGGATATACTTGACCGGATTGTAATGAAAGGGGGCAAATTGAACCTGGCCTAACCGGATGCCCCTTGTTGTTCCGAGTTCTTTAAAGCTCACAATGTCGTTATCGTTAAATTGATCGATCCGGTAATAGGCTGAATTGTATTTAAATTGAATGTCCTCTTTCCTGGTGTTTTTTGATAGTGAAGGTTGCGAAGGAAATATTTTTTCACTTACCTGAAAATTCGCTAAATGAATGATCTCTTCCTCATAGGAGAGTATCCGGACGACAGGTTCAGCTCCCCGGGGAATTTCAAACATCTCATTCAGTACTAGTAATTCAGGATAACCGGTATGGTAATTATTCGTGTATCCTTCAACAAAGATCCTGGCAAAATCTCCTTCCGGCGTTTGATGGGTAAACATTTGAAAACCCTTCAAGGTACTTTTCAGTTGCAGAGAATAGTCATCATCCTTCAAAATGGATATAACGGTTTTATCAGGAGCCAGAACAATATCCTTTTTAATATCCTGCGACACAAGAAAACCTGAAAGCAGAAGAGTGAATAAAATGAAGGATGTGACCTTTTTCATATATATTCTATCGTGTTACCAGTTACCCACAATATTAATTAGTGTCTGTCTATAAAGTAGAAGTTTTTCTAATTAAAAGCACCAAAAATCAAAATACAAAATATTTACCCCGTGAAATAATGCTTCGCATTAAATCTTCGATTTATTTCACGGGGCAGGCAAATCGCAAATCACAATACCCGATAGCTATCGGGTATCGGTATAAAATATCAATATTGCTTTTATTAAGAAGGGTTTGGAATTTCATACTCATAAATATGGTGTCATTTAATGTCACTATTAAAGTGGCGCTTTTTGTTATTAATCCTCAGGGCGATACCTAAATAACGTTAAAATACTTTTTAATAATACGTAAAATAATTTAAAAGGTTAAAGATAATCATTCCACCATATTTAAGTCGTCAGACGACTAATTGAAATAAGTGAATACCGGGGCTGCCTTGAGTGAATCCAATATAGATGGTATGCGTCTTCTAATCAATTCTTAAAGAATGTAAATTTAATTTTGTTGAACCATGCATCTTCCTGATGAACTTATTTTCCGGGTTTAAAATTTTATTGATTATTGGTATTTTGTCCATAATCATTGTATATTTATTTTTTGTTTTACAAAGAATAATCCACAGGAGATTTTATGAAAAAGCTTTTCATTTCGAGCCTTTTATTTGGGTTTATCACCGGTTCTGTATTCGGGCAGTTTTATAAAACCGGAATTCCTTTTATTAAGAATTACACTCCTGTTGAAACAACCGGCAGTGAACAAAACTGGGCTGTTGTACAGGATCACCGGGGCGTAATGTATTTCGGAAACAACGATGACGGTGTTTTGGAATATGATGGCGTTAGCTGGAGAAGCATACCCATTGCCAATAACTCAATCGTACGCTCGCTTGCTATTGATTCTCGGTACAATATATGTAGGTGCACAAGGTGAATTTGGATACCTTACGCCAAATGAGAATTGTTTGCTCGAGTATAAATCCTTATCCGTAAAGTTTGATTCCATTGACCTAAGCTTTACGAATGTTTGGAAAACTTACGCTTTTAAGGGGAAAACATATTTTTGCTCTCGGGAAAAAATATTTATTTACTCTCCTGCAGATGATACCTTTAAAGTTATCAAAAACAGGCAACATACATTCCTTAGTTTTTTTGCTTATGGTGAATTTTATCAAGGTGATTTTGGCATAGGCTTGCTTGTTCTGGATCATGATTCCATTACTGTTGCAAAAGGAGGTGAATTTTTTATTCGGAAAAACATAACTTGTGTACTGCCATATTCTGACAAGGAATTATTCATCGGTACAATTACAAATGGTGCTTTTCTGTACAACCAGGCAACAGGGGAAATTTCAGAGGATTTTCTTACTGCAGATGCTAATGATTTTTTAAAAGAACGGGTATTATACCAAGGTTCCCGGGTTGATTCCGGCCGGTTAGCTTTAGCCACTTTATATGGTGGTCTGATTGTCCTTAGCCGGGAAGGAAAGATCATTCAAAAGTTTGATAAAAATTCCGGATTACAGGATGAAACAGTCATAAATGCTTATGCGGATCCGGCACATCAGGGGCAGGCACCATTATGGCTGGCGCTGAACGTTGGTATCAGCAAGGCTGAAATTAATTCCCCTATACGACTGTTCGATGAAAAAAGTGGTTTGAATGGAACAATTAATGATATAACCAGATTTCAAGGTAAACTCTATGTTGCTACAAGTTCAGGTGTTTATTATATGGAAGAAGAGGCTCCGGGTGTGGTTCAATTTAAAAAGGTCGAAAATATCAATACACAATGCTGGACGTTTTTAACATTTAACGCTGGAGGACAAATTAAAGATAAGCTTTTAATCGGAACTATAATTGGTTTATTTGAAATTACCGGTGGAGGAAAAGGGACGTTTTTGGACGAAAGTGTATTGGATAATCCTCAGGGACGTAAATATTACATTTTTAAGTTGTATAATTCTCCCGGTGACCCTGCCAGAATTTATTTGGGAATGAATACAGGGTTAGTCACTTTGGTGTATGAAAAGGGAGGATTTAAGCAGGTTAGTGAGGAACAATACCAGGATGAGATCAGGTCAATCGTTGAAGATGAAAATGGAAATCTATGGCTGGGTACATCCATCAGAGGAGTTATTAAAATCGGGTTCTCATCCTCCGGTGATACGATTGTTACAAAATATTCCGTTGATGACGGGCTTCCGTCAATGGATAGAATATTTGTTTACCGGTTTGATGAAAAAATACACTTTGCTACTTCCAAAGGATTATATTACTTTAATGAAGAAACAAACAGATTCTTTCCTGATTCAACATTTGGCGCCCGGTTTGCTGATGGATCAATAGAAGTTTTCAGGATGAGTATGGATAAAAATGGTGACCTGTGGATGAGTTATGATAAGGATAACCGGTGGTATGAAACATTTGTTTCATGGAAAGACGGAAAATATATTGAGTATAATTTACCATTTTACCGTTTGCCCAATAAGTCTACGGATGCCATTTATTGTGATGAAGACGGAATCGTTTGGCTGGGTAAGTCTACCGAATTATTCAAATTTGATAAAAAATACACTAAAGATTATAATATCCCTTTCCATGCCCTGATCCGGAAGGTAATCCTGGGAGAAGATTCTATGGTCTTTTGTGGCACCAACTACAGGGAAGATATTAACGGAAAACGAAAGATTGATATTATCCAACCGGAAAGCTTAAAGCCGGCTATTAAATATGAAGATAATAACGTTGCATTTCAATGGGCTGCTCCTTTCTTTGAGGATGAAGAGGCTACAGAATACCGTTATTGGCTGGAAGGAAATGATGAAGATTGGAGCCGGTGGTCAAATCGAACTGAATTTCCGTTTACAAACCTGCGACAAGGAAGTTATACTTTTCATGTGCAGGCAATGAATGTATACGGCATTGAGAGCAACCCCGGCACCTTTGAATTTACCATTATTCCTCCCTGGTATCAGACCATACTGGCTTATATTATTTATGTCATTCTGGTAATAATATTGATAATTTTCATTGTCAAGTTATACACCCGAAGGTTGAAGATGGAAAACATACGCCTTGAAGGGATCATAATGGAACGAACCGCAGAAATTCGTAAACAGAAAGAAGAATTAACGGATAGCATCGAATATGCAAGCCGGATTCAAAGAGCTTTATTGCCAACGGGAAAAATGCTGAATGAGGAATTCCCGAAACATTTTATCCTGTTTAAACCCAGGGATATTGTAAGCGGCGACTTTTACTGGATGACCAAAGTAGATAATAAAGTATGTGTGGTGGCTGCCGATTGTACAGGTCATGGAGTGCCGGGGGCTTTTATGAGCATGCTCGGAATATCGTTCCTAAATGAAATTGTTAATAAGCTTAAGATAATTCAGTCGAACCAGATCCTCGATGAATTAAGGAAACATATTATGGAATCACTTAAACAGACAGGAGAAGCTGAAGATGAAACAAAGGACGGGATGGATATGGCATTGTGTGTAATTGACAAGGAACATAAAAAAATTCAATATTCCGGTGCATATAATCCATTATATATTATCAGACTACCTACTGCCGAAGAGAAAAACACAATAAGGAAAGGAGAAGGGCTTAAATTACCCAGAAGGGCTTTACATAACGATAAATATTTACTGAACCACGTAAATGCTGACAAAATGCCCATTGGGATCTCGGAAAAAAATCTTGAACCCTTTACGCATAATGAGTTAGACCTCAAACCCGGTTATTCCATTTATTTGTTTTCAGATGGTTACGTTGACCAGTTCGGAGGGGCTTTTGGTAAGAAGTTTATGACTAAGGCGTTCAAGAAACTTCTCCTTGAAATTCAGGATACACCGATGGTGGAGCAGGGTAACATCTTGGATGATAAGCTTATCGAGTGGATGGGTGATTTAGACCAAGTAGATGATATTATTGTTATCGGGTTAAAAATTGAGTAGTATTAACACGTAAAATGAACATAGCTTCGCTATTTAATTAAAAATTAAAAATT
>JAUWBB010000186.1 GCA_030605195.1 Bacteroidota bacterium | reverse complement strand
CATTTTTACGTTCGCATTCTTCAGCATAATAATAGGTATTACCTTTAATTTTCTTTTTTGTTATGTATGTCATGTACTCCTTTTTTAATATGTTAGGGGGTACAATATACATAATTATATTGGCTTATGCAAGTAAATAAGTACTTTAATTAAAATTTTATGTTAGGGGGTACAATAATGATAGGGTAATCCATTGAATAAAAGCAAATTAGCAAATATCTGGATTAATAACTCGTAAACTCACGTTAGTAACTGGTCGAGGTGATTTTGAACAGATTGATTCAATTGTCAAAAGTTTTAAGAAGGCCTAACCATTGGCTTCACCTGATCGCCTCGCTCTGGCGCAATTTTTGAAGTTTAGTTGGTTAGTTATGTTCAGTGAATTCTATCAAGTTTTGTTGAAAAATGTCGGCGGCAGGTGAGCCAAATCGTTAAATTCTTATTTGTCCTAATTCGGGGGAGAATAATTTAATGTATCGGAATTTACTCACCTTGTTCATAAGTTAAACCAACAATCTGGCAATTTCCCATTATTTTCATCCAACCCTCACCAGTAGAAATTCTCTGAAAGAGTTTCATTACCTATAACCAGTTTCAGTTTGAGGAAAAACACATCCGTCAGCCTCAGCACGCTGTCGCTGGAGCTTTAGCGTAGGCGCCCTTATCCTTTTGCCACAAACATTCAAAAATGGCAGTTTACTTTGATTATTATTATAGTTTTTAATACTTTGCGAAACTTTATCCATTTTGCAGTCATTTCAAATGAACTTAATTATCGACATAGGAAACACATCTGTTAAACTGGCTGTATTCCTTGGAGCCGATATCCAGGAATTTGTCCGGTTGAAAACCTTACATGCAAAGGATATTGAAACCATCAAAAAAAGATTTCCGGATTTACAATATTCGATTTTATCAACGGTAAGTGATATTAATAAAGATGTAATTCCTTTTTTAACCGGTAATTTTAAATATTTCGTATGTCTTGATACATCTACCCCGCTTCCCATTGAAAATTTGTATAAAACAAAAGAAACACTTGGAAAAGACCGGATTGCCGCTGCTGTTGGTGCAAACAATATTTTCCTAAACAGAAACGTTTTGGTAATTGACGCCGGAACGGCCCTCACAATGGATTTTATTAGTTCTGATAACCGTTTTGTGGGTGGAAATATCTCCCCCGGACTGAATATGAGGTTTAAAGCATTACACCATTTCACAAAAAATTTACCTCTTTTGTCAGAAACCGACATATTTGATCAGCTCGGAGATAGTACTGAAAACGCTATAATCTCCGGAGTTCAGCAGGGAATGATTTTTGAAATTGACGGATATATCAACCATTTGAAATTGAAATATCCTGATCTTACCATCATTTTAACCGGAGGAGATAGTAATTTCTTTGAGAAAAATTTAAAAAATAGCATCTTTGTGAACCCTGATTTAACACTTGTGGGATTAAACAGGATATTGATCCATAATGTTGAACAATTATAAATATATTCCGGTTTGCTTATTCTTACTGTTTAGTGAGCTATTATCGGGTCAGGCATATACCAATTCGCCCTATTCCCGGTTTGGCTTAGGTGATCTCGAACAAATCGGGTTTGGCCGGAATGCTGCCCTTGGAGGAATTTCAATTGGAATGCGGGATCCAAACTACATCGATTACATAAATCCTGCTTCATACGCTATACGGGACAGCATGTCATTCCTTTTTGAGTTTGGGTTAACAGGAAAATCCTTGAAGCTTGCCACAAACGATCTTTCAAATACAGTAAATGATTTCAATTTCAGCCATTTGGCAATAGCGTTCCCCATTTCAAAAAAGATAGGAGCAAGTTTTGGAATTGTTCCGTATAGTTCGATGAGTTATAAAGTCTCTCAACAATTAAAGGAAGGCGATCCGGATTACGATACTTCCATTGGAAATATTGACTATTTGTTTAGCGGAACGGGGGGTATACACCACTTTTTTATGGGTACAGCTTATAAAATAGGAAAGAATCTGTCACTGGGTGTTAATCTTTCTTACCTTTTCGGAGCCATTGACCGGAACAGGTCAATAAACTTTTTGGATTCAATAAACTTACAGATTCGACCTGGTATATTTAACACCAGGATTTCCGAGAAAACTATAGTTGGTGATCTCAATCTTAACTTTGGCATCCAATATACTGCTTTTATCAAGAACGATCTTGAATTTACAGTTGGTGGAATTTTCGATAAAAAGAGTATTATTAATGCTGAAAACGACATCTATAAAGAAAATATTTTGTTCAGTGCCGAAGGAAGGATGGTTGATACACTTAAATATACCACCGGAATTAAGGACACCATCCTTTTACCTCAAAATATTGGTGCCGGATTTACATTTAAAAAAGGAAAGACATTCCTGATAGGCGTTGATTATTATAGCCAGAATTGGTCGGAAGCTCTTTTCCTGGGAAAAACAGACTCTCTTGTAAATAGCAATTCCTGGCACTTTGGAATGGAGTTTACTCCGAACCCAACTGCTCTGCGTAATTACCTTAACTGGATCAGTTACCGCATTGGAGGACACTATACTAATACTTATTTACAGGTAAATGGTGAACAATTAAAAGATTTTGGCATAAGTTTTGGACTGGGTATACCGATATCAACTATGCGACCTGATCTTCAAATTAAAATGAAACGTTCAACTTTTAATATTGCTGTCGAATTGGGCCAGAGGGGAACCTACGACAACAATCTCATTAAAGAAAAATATGCCATTTTAAGATTTAGTTTAACTTTGTATGATTTTTGGTTCATAAAACGTAAATTCGATTAAAATAAAAAAAATGAAGAAAAGAATCACATCAGTTTTTTTGGTAATTTTATTTGTAGTTTTTAGTTTTCAGGTATTCGGACAAAAAGGCGTTGAAGATGGATCAAAATATGGGCATGGTGAAGACAGCATCCGTTGTATCAGAAATTTATCACTGTACGATCAGTATTACAGACAAAAAAATTTCGAGGATGCATTCCCCTATTGGAAGATCGTATATAATGAATGTCCAAAAGCAACAAAGAATATATATATCCATGGTATTAACATGTACAAATATTTAATGAACAATACAGCAGGTAATGAAGTATTGATTTATTCGTACCTGGACACAATTATGATGATTTATGATCAAAGAATTCAATATTTCGGTCAGGAAGGATATGTATTAGGGAGGAAGGCAAGAGACTTTCTGTTAGTAAAAAAAGATAACCAGGATGATATCAGGCAGGGATATGAGTCTCTTTTAAAATGCATTCAGTTACAGAAAAATAAAACCGAAAATTTTGTTCTGATGCTTTTCATGACATCTACAGAACAACTCTTTAAAGAGGAGGAATTTACGAACGAACAGGTCATTCAAAACTATGCAATTGCAAGCGAAATAATTGAATACAAACTTAGCCGGCAGGATACAGAGGACAATCAGGAACTTAAGAAAATGTTGGATGCTATTTTTGCCCGGAGTGGCGCTGCAACATGTGACGGACTGATATCTTTGTTTGAACCGCGGTTTAATAAAGGCCCAAACGATCTGGAATTGATTAAAAAATCCTTCCTCTTATTACGGGATGCAAAATGTACCGAAACCGATTTTTATTACCAGATATGCAAGGCGTTTTTTAAACACGAGCCAAAAGCAGAACTGGCATATCACCTGGCGCTATTAAGCAAGGACCGGAATGACTTTAACCAGGCAGCCATATTTTATAAACAAGCCATTGAACTCCAGACAGATGTCAAGGAACAAGCAAGATACTATATTGAATTAGGAGATATAACATACAGGAAACTGGGAAATAATTCACTGGCTCGTGACTATGCGCGTAAAGCTATTAAAGCTGATCTTGAATCCGGACATCCTTACATGCTGATCGGAAACATTTATATTGCATCCAAAGGTTGCGGCGATGATGAGCTGGCTGAAAAAGCAATTTATTGGCTGGTTGTTGACTATTATGTAAAGGCTAAAATCATTCAACCAGACCTGTCCGAAATCGCGAATAAAAATATCGCCTCGTATTCACAACATTTCCCTGATAATGAAACCGTATTCTTCCATGGATATAAAGAGGGTGATGTGTACCAGGTGGGATGCTGGATAAATGAAAAAACCAAGGTGAGGGTTAGATAATTCTGTTGGAGATAGTTGTCATTAGGATAATAATACGTTGATAATAAGCTTACTTACAAGACCGGTACGTTACGCGATTTCTACTTTATCGATAAAAGTCATTACAGTTTTTTTAGGAATTGTAATGCTTTGCTATTGTAAAAATGATATTGATGTTATCAATACCTTTAACGAATTCCACAATTTACCCAGCCAATCCGTAAAAAATCTTGAAACAATATATACTGACTCGGGAAAAATTCAAATTAAGCTACTGGCTCCCGAATTAAAACGATTCTCAAACGTTGAGGAACCATACACTGAATTTCCCGCTGGAATTGAGGTCATTTTTTTCGATAAAAACCAGGAACCCGAGTCGCAACTCACAGCTAAATATGCTATTTATTTTGAAGCCAATAAATTATGGGAGGCCAGGGATAGTGTTATAGCCATTAATAACCTGGGTGACACCCTTAACACCGAACTGTTGTTTTGGGATGAAAAAAAAGAACTTATCTATACCAATAAATTTGTCAAAATCACAACTGAAAATGAGGTGATATGGGGTGAAGGACTGGAGGCAAATCAGGAATTCACCGATTGGAAAATAAAAAATGTCAAAGGAACCATTTACATCGAAAAGTGAAACCCAAACCTTTATTTTTTCTTGAAATAGTATGGTTAACCGTTGCGGTATTATGTGTACTGGCAGGTATTCGTAATACTTATTTTGAGGGATTTAAAGAAAGTTACCTTTTTTTCATAATGGCAGGTATCTCCTTGTTCATGTATTATTACAGACAAAATCAACGTAAAAAATTCAAGAAAGAAGAGTAAAATTTATTTAATTGATATGTTATTTCAGGAACGAACTACTAATGTCGTGTCAACTGGCAATTGACGCTTTAATAATCCGTTAAGCGGTTAATATATACTTCCAACTAACATTAAACGTATTGAATTATTTATTTATTATAGCAATTACCATCCTGTTTTCAGCCTTTTTCGCAGGTATGGAGACTGCATTCATCTCATCCAGTAAACTCAGGATCGAACTTGAAAAAAAACAGGGAACATTCAATTCCAGAGTTCTTTCCGTATTTACCAGTAACCCCGGCCAGTATCTTGTAACCATGTTGATCGGTAACAATATCGCCCTGGTTATTTACGGTATTTTAATGGCAATCATCCTTGAACCTTTAATTTCAGGTTTTTTTTCTTCAGAAATCAATATATTGGTCATTCAGACCATTATTTCCACTTTTATTATTCTTTTTTTGGCTGAGTTTTTACCAAAAACGGTATTCCGGCTTAACCCCAATGTTTTTCTCAGATTATTCAGCCTGCCTGTTTTATTCTTTTACACTATATTTTATCCTGTTAGTAAAATAACAATCTTCCTTTCTCATTTTATCCTCAGGACTTTGTTAAACATTAAAATTTCAGAAAGGCCGCAAGATTTGGTATTTGGAAAAATTGATCTGGACCACCTGATTAGTGAGGGTCGGGTAATAATTGATGCTGAAGATGAAGAGGCTCTGAATATGAAAATATTTCAAAATGCTCTTAACTTTTCAAACGTTAAATTAAGGGAATGCATGGTCCCCCGTACTGAAATTATAGCATTGGAAGAAAACAGTTCAATTGATAAACTCCGTCAAAAATTCATGGATACCGGACTTTCAAAAATTCTGATATACAGGGACAATATCGACAATATCATCGGGTATGCTAATTTGAAAGATCTCTTTAAGAACCTGAAAAGCATCAAATCAAAACTCGTAAAGGTTTCAATTGTTCCTGAAACCATGTGCGCTAATAAGCTCCTTGAACTGTTTGTTGAAGAAAAGAAAAACATTGCTGTAGTTGTAGATGAATTTGGCGGAACTTCAGGAATGGTAACGATTGAAGATATTTTGGAAGAAATCTTCGGAGAGATTGAAGACGAACATGATTCATCACAACTGGTTGAAAAACAAATAAGTGATAATGAGTTCATCTTTTCCGGGCGGTTGGAAATTGATTATCTGAATGAGAAATATCAATTTAATATTCCTGAAATTGACGATTATGAAACGCTGGCAGGTTTTATTCTATATCATCACGAAAGCATACCCAACCTGAATCAACACATAAAGATAAATCCATTTGATTTCAAAATATTGCGTGTTAGCGAAACAAAGGTTGAACTGGTAAACTTGAAATTTACCGGTAAAAAATAACTCATCAGACGACCCGTCAAACAAGCCGGGCAGACTCCAAGTCGTCTAATGAGTATTTAAAATTTAATTTGCTGTCGGTTGTTTCCAACCGACAGATCTGTGTCAGGTGG
>JAUWBB010000267.1 GCA_030605195.1 Bacteroidota bacterium | reverse complement strand
TCACAATATTCAAAACTGTTTCGGTCATTTGATAATTGATATTTGGAATTTATTTGTTATTTGTTTTTTGTTATTTGGTGCTTTAATTCAAAATTTGTTTGACTTTATGGACTGACATTAAATAGTCCAGTCTTCAGATTGCCGACTGTCCGAAGGACTCCTTGGGAGAAGATTGCCCGCCCGAACGTACCGTTCGGTACGGGCGGGCCGACTTAAAAATGCAAAGTATAATGAAATTAGCCATTATCAAGCCATAAACATTGAAGTTCCGATACAATTAAATAACGTAGCTATGTCCTAATACTAAAGCGACCATCCTTCACGGTAAGTATGCTTAATCCATTCTTCAGAAGATGACTTAGCCGGTATTTCTATTCTTTGAGTATCAAAATGCGGATGTCCGTCAATTACGGTAAATTTATCAGATGTTACCACCCTTACTTTATCATTGTCCGATATATTGGTAATCCGCATGTTTTGTCCATCCCAAAGCAATTTCTTTTTCAGATCCTGCAGACGGATAGCCAAATTTCCCATAACAACACTTTCAGTCAAAGGGCCGGAATATTCAAAATTCGAGCTTGCCGGGACCCTGTTTTCAGGGCTTTCTTTGCAGGCTCGTACCCAGTCCATCCAATGGCCGTCAACGTCATTTTTAATTCGCGGCAGTGTTTTAGGTGGATTTTGATAATTCTCCCTCAGGTTTTTTGGGAAAAGAACAGGATTATCTCCAAATAAACCTGCTACCAGTTTTCCTTTTGTTCCGATAAAGAGAGTTCCGCCATCCCAGTCGCCCATCATGATTCCATCCTCCAGGTCATCAGGCCTGTCCGGCATTAATCCGCCATCGTACCAATACATGGTTAGCTCGGGAAGTGCTATTTTGGAGAGTTTATCACGAGCCGGAAATTCATATTTTATGCGGGATGCAATCGGTGCACTCTCAGTATTTACTTGTGTAGAACTACCCTGTACACTAACCGGATATTTTAATTTGAGTGCCTTAAATATTGGATCGATTATATGACATCCCATATCGCCTAACGCACCAGTACCAAAGTCCCACCATGCACGCCAGTTCCAGGGCGTATAGGCTGAATGATACGGGCGATAAGGCGCGGGGCCGAGGAACAGGTCCCAATCCAGTGTTTCAGGGGCCTCCATTTTTTCCACAGGCCGTTCTAGTCCCTGGGGCCATATAGGCCGGTTAGTCCAGGCATGTACTTCACGAACCTCACCTATGGCGCCATCCCATATCCATTCACATATTTGCCTGATGGATTCTCCGGAATTTCCCTGGTTTCCCATCTGGGATGCTACTTTGTACTTTTTGGCTGTTTCGGTTATCAACCGGGTTTCGTAAACAGAATGGCACAGGGGTTTTTGCACAAATACATGTTTGCCAAGTTTCATAGCAGCCATAGCAATAATAGCATGTGTATGATCGGGGGTTGCTACCAATACCGCATCAATATCCTTTTGCTTTTCAAGCATTACGCGATAATCTTTGTAGAGCTTTGCATCAGGATAATCCTTAAAGATTTTTTCTGCATAATCCCAATCTACATCGCACAGGGCAACAATATTTTGCCCTGTAATTTTACTTAGGTCTCTTCGTCCGATTCCGCCTACACCCACCCCGGCAATGTTTAACTTATCGCTGGGAGGAGTGTGTCCCAAACCACTTACAGCTAAACCGGGTACAATGCTGAATGCAGCCGTACCGGAAGCAATCATTCCCAGGAATCTACGACGGGGCAAAACATTTTGCCTTTTTTCGTTACTCTTTTTTGTTTCTTTCATCTTTTATCTTTTTATATTCCCACCTCTTCCCATTTTTGGCTGGCAGCTGATTTTTCCAGTGCTTCAAGCACAGCCACGCAATTCAATATACTCTGGTGGCTTCGCGGTTCCTTCCCCGTACGGAACATCTCAACCATATCCTTGTAATTTCTTGACGGATCTGTCTCTTCTACCCGCGATTTGAGTTCCACAATACCGTCTTCAGTTTCCACAAATGTTTCCCAACCGTAATTCAGGTTACTAAAAATAAGGGTGGCCAGCATTCCATTCTTGTAGGCAAGACTCGCACCGGCGTTTTTGCCATTTCTTGTAATCCTGACCCTTTCAATATCTTCTCCGAAGATATACATCAGCGGCTGGACAATATGCACTCCATAAAAAAATATTCCGCCATACTTCGACTCGATATCCACCGGACCATACCTTACCACCTGGTTGATCTTTTCCATGGATTCCACCTGCTTCCTGATGTCGAAAGTAGCATCACTTTGCGCAATCGAACTGAAAGAAGTGACCGGTGTTCCCAGATCACGTGCCATTTGTAAAAATTCCTTTCCCTCTGACACCCGGTAGCAAAATGGCTTGTCGATAAAAGCAGGGATGCCGGCCTTGATAAAAGGCGTGGCTGCTTTAAGGTGATATTTCGCATGCCGGTGGTCGACGATCAGGGCATCGATCTTTCCCAGCATTTCTTTTGGGTCTTTTACCATGTAGGGTATTCCTCCCCTTTCCACGGCATCCCTGGCAAATTCTTCAGTCTCACCCCAGACATAAAGTACTTCGATGCCTGGAAATTTCTTTTCTATGTTAAACAAACGCCCAAAGCCCCTGGTATGTGAATTTTCAGCGCCTATTATCCCGATACGGATGGGTTTATCGTTTTCATGTTTACTTTTAACAGGGTCAAATGCTAATTGTGCTGCATGTGAAAATGATGAAGAAAGAGCATATGCAGATAAAGCACCTTTGCCCATTTTATTGATAAATGATCTTCTTGAATTCATATTATTAAAATTTACGAAGCTATATTCTAAATTATCATTCCGGAATTATTTTTTTATATTTCATTCGGCAACGCGTAAGGATAACGATACTGTCTTTTAAGGTAGGTATCGGCATCTTGGTCATTGACAAATTTCTCAGCATATGAATTAAATTTCAGAGCCCTGCCTGTGCGGTAGGATATATTTCCCAAATGACACATGGCGGTTGACATATGCCCCTCGAGGATGTCTGCTTTAAGGTTTTGCCATTTACGGGATCTGACAGAATCAATGAAGTTGACAAAATGCGGATCAATGCCTTTGTGTACCCCTTTGCGGTCGAGTTTCACCTGTTCGCTTTTCATATCTTTCGATGTTAATGATAGACCGGGTTCATTTTTCCTTCCAAAAAAGGTTTTAAATTCGCCGTCCTTCAGGTACATCCAACCCTCGGAACCGTAAAAGAAATTGCCAACCCTCATATCCTGCTCGAAATTAGTATAAAGATTTCTAATTTCACACTCAATCATGGTTCCGTCATCGTATTCATATATAACTACCTGGGTATTGGGTGTTTCCTGGTCGGAATCAAAGACAAAATAGCCTCCGCTGCTATGCACTTTTACCGGATGCACTCGCTTTTTCATTCCCCAGCGGGCTTTGTCCATGATATGGATTCCATTGTTGCCCATTTCGGTGGTGCCTGTATCCCAAAACCAATGCCAGGTATAATGAAAACGGTTTTCATTGAATGGACGGTAAGGAGCAGGGCCTAAAAACAGGTCCCAATGCACGCCTTCCGGAACAGGGCTATCCGGTTTAAAACCGATACTTTCCCTCGGTCCGTAATATACCCCTCTGGCAAGATAGATATCCCCTAGTTTCCCATCATGTAAAAATTTAATGGCTTCTCTGGTTAATTGATCACTTCGGCTTTGCGTGCCTACCTGTACCACGCGTTTATATTTTCTGGCTGCCTCCACCATTTTTCTCCCTTCTTCAATCGTATAGGAAACCGGTTTTTCCACATATACATCTTTTCCCGCCTGGCAGGCCCATATGGCATGAAGGGCATGCCAGTGGTCGGGTGTGGACAGCGAAACAGCATCGATGCTTTCATCTTCGAGGATTTCGCGGAAATCGACAACGGTTTTTGGTTTTTCACCGCTGAATTCCTTTACTTCGTTTACTGCTTTCGGGAACAAACGCTCATCTACATCACAGATAGTGGTTACCCTTACGTTAGGTATCTGGCTAAACTGCCTGTAATGCTCTGCTCCCCTGCTCCGGATCCCCACGACCGCGATGTTGATACGGTCGTTTGGGCTGCCTGCAAATGCATCTTTTACTAAGGGTGCACCGATTATTAAACCCGCGGTGCCGGTTACCGTTTTTTTTAAGAATTCTCTTCGGTTATCTGGTCTCATAATTTGTAATTTTTGGTTTTACTGTAAAAATAATGATATTTAAAACTATGAAAAATCATAAGTAGCTTATAAATTTATATATTTTAATTTTTAATTAAATAGCGTAGCTATGTTATATTTATAAAACCTTAAAATTAAGAGTTTTTTTAATTCACCCTGTGAAATAAATCAAAGATTTATTGCGAAGCAATATTTCACAGGGTTCACCATGCGAAACCCTGGGCAGAAGGAGCAACGAAGTTGCTGTTTAACAGGGTAAATTTGTGAAACTATGTCCTTTCTGATTAATACGTCACATAAATTTTTTTCTGTAAAATCAGCAAATCCTTGAGTAGGTCAATTTCTGCCTGCCAGGTACCCGGACTATAGGGGTCACTTTCAAGGGATTTTTCATGTCTGTTATATTAGAGATTGTTTGTCTTAACATTATGACGCATTTTATAGTAAAAAAAAAGTATTTTTATGTCCTTGTTATGTGCAACCCATATGCACTATTAAAAGAGTATGTTATAATAAAACCATTACAAAGAGTTAATACTAATGAAAAAAAATACCGG
>JAUWBB010000201.1 GCA_030605195.1 Bacteroidota bacterium | reverse complement strand
TTAAATTGTTAATAAAGTAAAATAATAAAGATAATGGTTCTATGTCTGCAGACCAAAGAAATTTTATACAAAAGTGATTACCCCGAAGGGGTGAAACAACAATAGCCCCGGGTAAGCGGAGCGCCTGCCCGAATAGTTCAGGCGGGCAACCCGGGGAAAATGGACATATAAAGAAAAAGCGCCGGAACTGCCGGTTTTGATCAGTGTTACAACCGTTTCATCCGGCGCAAGTAGCCGGTAGCTTTTTAGGAGTAAAGGATTAACGTTTGGAGAACTTAACGAACTTAGCGAAGCAATCTCATGAACGAAGTGAATAACCCAAAACTCACGAGCGGGATTGTGATTGTGGCCCCGTGGGAGCGAGTAAACCACGAATTACGAATCACAAACTAGGAACCTGTACCCAGCACCCAGAGCACCATAATCTCAGGAATAGAAAAGGATCGTTACATAATCGACCACTTCATCCGACGGTATTACTTCACCCGAATGTCCTTTTCTGAGTATTTTGACTTTTGGAGATTCTGATACCAGTTTTGCGTATTCCATCAGGGCCATGATCGGACCGAATCCACATACGGATATATGATTTTTACGAACTACCTCGTAAACTTTCTCAGCATTGAAATCAAGGATCTCATTCAGAACAAGCATGTCTTTCCTGGCTCCCTCTTCTGGTGTGACATAATGTGAAAAATCAGACGAAGCAATAAGCAAAATATCCTTTTTAAGATCCTGATTAGCTTCATAAATGCTGTTTGCCAATAGTTTTGAAATCTCATAGTTCTGGTTGGTAATGCTTATTGGTAGGATTTTAAAGGGTTGGTCAAGAAAATGTTGCAGGAATGGAAGCATAACTTCTCCGGAATGTTCATATTTGTGAGCCTGTTCAGATTCAGGAATGTCAAGTTTTGATATAAAATCAAGGTCGATTTCTATATTCCCTAAAGGTGTTTCCCAAAAATGATTTGTATCAAGAGCAACAGGTTCTCCCATTCCTGAATGATTTGGATTCAGAATTAAAATGGTATCAACAGATTTTTTTGTTTGTTTAATAATTTCGAAAAAGTGCACGGCTTCATATCCTGAAAACATGTAACCGGCATGCGGAACTACTCCGCCGATAATATTTTTTTTGGCATAGGAAATATCTATCTGATCTTTTTCGGCAAGATAAAATGAATTCATCTGCTCCTTAAGTTCCGAATTATTTCCCGTGTAAAACCTGCCGGCTACCGCCGGCTTCCTGATTTTAGTTTTACCTTCTTTTGTTTTCATGATGTTTTATATTAAAAATTATCAAAAACCAAATGATCACAACCGGTACAACGTCCGCCATCAACACCGGTGATTTCTATGAAATATCCCTCCCTCCTGATAAGCAGCTTTCCGCAGGAAGGACACATTGTATTCTTACCACCTGATGGCAGGGATACATTCCCAACATAGACATAATCAAGGTAATGGCTGGCTATATCGTAAAGCCTTTTAAGTATGGTGATGGGGGTGCTATGAATGTTCATCCGGTACATTGGGGAATAACGGGAAATATGAAATATCGTTTCTTTACCCAATTCATAAGAGATCCATTTCATCATGTCTTCAAATACTGTTTCATTATCGTTCAGGGTAGGGATGATCAGATTGGTAATTTCAAGGTGTTTCCCTGCCTGTCGGATTTTTTTCAGGGTTTTTTTTACAGGTTCAAGGCGTGAAGAGGTATAATCCTTATAAAATTCTTCGGTAAAAGCCTTCAGATCAATATTGAACGCATCAATTGTATCCAGTAATTTTATCAACGGTTCCTTGTTGATAAAGCCGTTAGTAACCGCTACATTTTTTAGGTTTTTCTCTTTCGATATTTCGGCAATATCCAACATGAATTCATACCAGACACCCGGCTCATTGTATGTAAAGGCAATGCCGGGATTATCACTACTTTTCACAGCGGTTTCAACAATCTCCCCCGGGGTATATTCCTTTAAATGAATGAAATTTTCAATGGATGATTGGGATATATCATAATTCTGACAAAACCTGCATTTTAAATTACATCCAAAAGTGCCGACCGAAAGAATTGTTCTTCCAGGGTAAAAATGGTAGAGTGGTTTTTTTTTCAATAGGATCGAGATGAAGGGCAGTGACCCGGCCATAATTTTCTGAATAGAGCAATCCCTGGTCATTTTTACGAACTCTGCAACTACCTCTTTTTCCATCGGTTATTAAGCATTCATGCGGGCAGAGCATACATTTAACCTGGTTATTCCCGGTTTGTTGATAATATAGTGCCTTGTGCATTAGGTTCCTTGTTTCTGGTTCCTTGTTCTCGTTCGTTGTTTTTTCTAACAATTTAGCAACTTAGCGTCAGCGATCTCATGACCCGCCAGGCGGAGAGTAATTTAACACATGTCTGTCTTGTCCTGATATATGTCTACAGGTTAAAAATAAAAATTCATGATCCTAAATCCGAAATTCTTACTAACTTACTAACTTACTAACCCACTAACATTTCCTCATCACCCGTTACTTATTATTTGTCACTGCTTTTTACCATATCTTTATTACTCGTTTCCACAGTCTAACACACATTCCACTCGTGAGGTTTTGCTGTGCAAAACGTTCGATATTGGATATTCAATATTCATTATTCAATTCCCTTCCACTTCTTTCGCCCTTTCATCCACAGTGAAATATGCTCATTTGTCGCATTTCACTTGGCAGGCATTCATCTTTACCCTTGCTCTTATTCATCTTTCATCTGAATAACCAGTTAATAACGACTCATAGAGTCGTTCTACAATCACGTCCTCAGCGCCCTGCTCTCCGCTCTTCACCCCATACCCCATGCCTTTTCGTCCTTCGTCCTTCAAATCCTGCCTACTGTTACTGCCACTGTCTTTTTCACTTCATTATTCATTATTCGGTGTTCGATATTCGATATTTTCTTTGCCAACTAAAAACTGCCTTCTTTTGATTTTTAACTACTATAACGGGTTACATGTTAAGGGTTACAGCATACAAGTAATTTATTCAAACCGTAATCGAACCTGTTCAATACTTTCGACCGAACCTACAATGGTGAGGATATCTCCCAGACGCAGCCTGGTATAACCTGTCGAAATGATCATATGTCCCCTTCTTTGAGTCGATAAGATCAGAATGTCGGAAGGAAGGTGTAAATGCCTGATAGCAATTCCATGAAGATCACGGTTTCGTAAGACAATATCCACAGTATCCTGGTTTTCTTCCATGCCAAGTAGCAGAGAGGTGGCCATGGGTGACCGTACAAAATGGTCAAGCAAGCTTACCATGGCAGTTGATGGTTCAACAATTATGGCGCCCAATTCATGAAAATTACTAAAATTATATCTATGGTTCAGGCGAACTACTAAATCATGGATTCCATAATTCTGATATACCAATTCACAAATTTTCAGGTTTTCTTCATCTGTTCTTAATGTAACAATTGTCTTTGTGTTTTTTGCATCGAGTTTCTTAAGTTCTTCCAGCGATATTTCCGGCGAATAAATAATTTCAACCCCTGGTATTTGAGTATCTTCAATTCCTGTTCTCGAAGTGGCAATTTTTACCTTCCAGTCATGTTCTGAAAGCTGCCGGGCCAAGGCAACGGATTGATCTTCATATCCAAAAATTATGGCACGCGTGATTCCTTCAAGTTTATTCTTATGTGCCATTGAATGATCTTCTCCCGCCAAACCAATCGACCACTTCAAAAGAGGAGGACCAATCAATTGGTTTAAAACGATTACGGTAATCATAATGGTTGCAAATTCTGTTCCCCATCCTGAAAATTCAGCCGCGACAACGGTTACTAATCCAAGACTTATACCCGCCTGTGTTACATAAGGCATCCAGCCTATAGTACAATTCCTGAAGGATTCTCCTGCTAAAGCTCCTCCAAAGTATGCACCGAACCACATTGTAATAAGTCTTATCAGAAACAAAATAAGAGAAACAAACCAGGCAGTTGCCACAACCTCAAGTGATATAGAAGCGCCAATCAAGGTGAAGAAAGCAATATAAACCAGGGGAATTAGATCATGGATTATCTTTAAAAATTCCCTCCGGAACTTCGTGTAGTTGGTAACAATGAAGCTGGCAATAATACAAATCAATAGAGGTTCGATATAAAAATTCAGATGAAAATATTTCTCTGCAAAAAAACGAAACAGATGGGAAAGCAAATAGACACAGTATCCTGTAAAAAGGATCATAATTGCTTTTGGTGTGGTATTGATCCGCAGGGAAAGGGTCAATTCAAGTATTTTTCCCAATAAGTAAGCAATTCCAAATGAAACCAGAAATTCTGCGACAAGGATAATAAAATATTGAATATTGAAACCTGATTCGGTTAAAAGAACGTTTGCCATGGAAAAGGTTAGGGCAAAAAGAAAAATCACCAGGAAATCAATCAACACGGTAACACCAAGGAAAGTTCTTGTGAACGGTCCTTTTGCACGCAATTCATTAATAATGGCAATTGCCGTAGCCGGCGACCGGGCAACAAAAATTGTTCCGATTAAAATGGAGACAGCTACCCTGCCATAGGTGTTCATTTCATTTATAAATGGAATGAGATCCGTTAATAGAAAAACAACCAGGCTTGATAGGATAAAAGTAACAGCCAGTTGCCCGATGGTCATCCATTTGATACTGTTAAAACTGCTTCTTAATTCCTTTATATACAATTCCGCTCCAGCCGCGAAAGCAATAAAGGCAAGAGCGATATTATTTATGAATTGAAGTTTAGGGATTGCATTATCCGGTATCAGGTTCAGAATATATGGCCCGGAAAAAATTCCCATGACAAGCAACCCGGTAACCAAAGGAAGTTTTATTTTTTGGAATAAACCGGCAATCTGATTGGAGGCAACCAGGATGATGATAAATCCGGTAATAATGATAAAAATATTCCAAAAATTGGCCATTTTTTTATTTTATCGACATTATTGACAGACTCTAACCTGAAAAATTCATAAATTCTATGAATACGTCAGGCTAATTATCATCTTTATAAGTTTCAGTATATAAAGATAAAAAATTGAAGGAGTAAATCAAAAAAGTATGCTTTCAGGTACCTGCAATTTTTGTTAATTAACGTGAGTTCGATATTCGCTTAGCGGATTACGATGCTGTCGGATGTTTCCATCCGACAGTTAATGATAGGCAAGATTTTGATTATTCCAGTATTCAATATCAGGTGGAAACACCTGACATCATGTAATTAATTTGAATTAACTGTTAAAGAAAACACCATTTATAAAAAAAATATTTTACTTTAGAAGGTTCATTAAATCTAAAAATAACCTGTTGCTATGAGAGTGAAGCGATTTTCCATTTTTATTTTGGTTTTATTCATTGGACTTATTTTTTTAATTGATTGTGTAAACAGAAAGCAGGGAAAAAAGCAGGTTACACTGGAATCTGACAAAATAACCTTTATGGAAGAAGAACAAATGTATAATAAACTTACTGAAAACGAAAAACAGGAAGGCTGGAGGCTTTTGTTTGATGGTGAGACCACAAAAGGTTGGAGAGGTTTTAAGCAGGATACAATTGATGAATGGTGGGTGGTTCGTGATGGAAGCCTGGTTACACTTGGGAAAGGAGGAGACTTAAGTGGCGATATTATTAACGAAGAACAATTTGAAAATTTCGAATTGAAATTGGAATGGAAAATCTCTCGGGGTGGTAATAGTGGTATTTTCTTTCGTGTAATCGAAGGAGATTACTCAACGGTTTATGCAACAGGTCCCGAGTATCAAATCATTGATGATATTAGCTATCCTCAAAAACTTGAAGACTGGCAAACTTCCGGGGCAAATTATGCCATGCATCCGCCACGAAATGCAAAGATAAAACCGGTCGGTGAATGGAACAGTTCCAGTATTATTGTGAACAAAAGCCATGTTGAACACTGGCTGAATGGTGAAAAGATGGTGGAACTGAAAGATGAAAAAATTGATAAAGCAACTGGGGTAATTGCCTTGCAAATTCATTCCGGGGGAGGTATTAAAGTGCGCTGGAAAAACTTGTTAATTAAGGAATTATA
>JAUWBB010000286.1 GCA_030605195.1 Bacteroidota bacterium | reverse complement strand
ATAAATTTCAAAAAAGACAAGTGTTCCAATGAATAAAGCCATGACACCAAGAATTAAGAATGCGAAAATAGCCAGGCTTTCTACAACAGATGAGCCTTCCTCTCTCTTTTTTAGCTTAAGTAAATCACTTCCAAACGCCAGTACCAGCAAGATAAATGAACCTGCCAAAATCGCTCCGCCGGCAAATCCTCCTCCGGGTGTGAGGTGTCCGTGAGTTATTATGTAGATCCCATACAGGAACATAAATCCGGAAATTAACCGGGTTACTTTTTTCACGATAATTGACATTCCTTTCATGATAAAATATAAATCATTTTTTGCCTTTAATTCGTAAAATTGTTAAAATGCCTACTACAGCAGTAAACAGAATGGTAGCTACTCCAAACGTATCGTATCCCCTGAAATCAAAAAGGACACCTGTGACCAGATTCGCACTACCTGTTTTCTCAGCTGCTCCCTCCAAATAAGCTTCTGACATTCTGAGTGTATGATCACCAAAAGAATCCAGATGCGTAATGGCAAGCCGGAAAGAGTATAAAAGCACAATTCCGATAATAACAGCAATTAGTGTATGTCCAAGCAATTGGCGATTGAGCCGGGATTTGTGCTGAATGCCTGGTTCCTTGTCCAGTTCGAAACGGGTACTCGCCAGAACTACCGAAACCATAATGATCAGGGTAATGGTTTCTACCACAATTTGAACAATAGCAAGATCCGGGGCTTTTAAAAGTAAAAAACAAATCACCAGGCCATATCCCACTATACCACATGATATGAGAGCTGATAGCAAATCCCTGGCATGTATTGCATAAATTGCTCCCAATATCATAAATATTATTATTCCGGAAAGAATTATTTCCATTTTATCCTGGCATTAGTATTAAAATAATGATTATCAGAATCAAACCTGTAAAAATCCAGATCGCGTAAAACGTAAGGACCCCTGTATGAACTTTGCTTAACAAACCGCTAAAGCCTAATGTTAACTTTTTTGAGATCTCGTAAATATCAAACCACTTCTTTTCAGCCCAATTATAAATAAATGAAAATAGCTTATAATCCCTTATCCCTTTATAGAACTCGACGACTGAATAACTGGTTTCTTCCCGGAATATTTCTCCTCCAATAAAACTATCCTCTGTCCGGAAGTTTTTGATATTACCTATTAAATATACCAAGATCCCCAGGAGAATGGAGACCAGGATTAAGATTGCAACAGTAGTGGAATCCCATATCCCAATGTACGATAGTTGGCCTGTTATGGGCATAATAAGTTTAGGTACAACAAAGGTGGAAGCCAGAACACCAAATCCTATGCAGAGAAATGCAATAATAACATTTGGCAACCACATAAGAACACTGACTTCTTTTATACCTTTTAACTCGTCTCTTTTCCTTCCGAGGAAAATACCGGCAATAAATTTTATAAAACTAGCCAGGGTTAAGGCAGATCCCAGAACAGCCAACCCAAGCCAAACGATCCATAATTGGCTGGCTATTCCCGGTTCTTTGCCAAAATCAATAATTCCCTGGTAAATAATCCATTTGGAAGCAAAACCGTTTAATGGTGGAACACCGGAAATGGCCAAAGCACAGATAAGAGCTGAAATAAAAGTTATAGGCATGTTTTTAGAGAGTCCGCCAAGATCATCAAGGTTTTCTTTACCTGTTCTTTTTTCCACACTGCCTGCACTCAGGAAAAGACCGGATTTGTATAGTGCGTTATTGATCATATGAAATAAGCCTCCGGCAATGCCTAGCGGAGTTCCAAGCCCCAATCCTAATATCATGTACCCTACCTGTGAAACGGCGTGATAACCCAGAAGCTTTTTATAATTATGCTGGATAAGGGCCATCATGACGGCAAAAATGATAGTCATTACGCCCAGAAGTAGTAAAAGGAAGGTTATCCATTGGTTTAACGTAAACATGTCAGTGCAGATCCTTGCCAGAAAATAGATGCCGAGCAATTTGTCCAGTGAAGCCGGAAGGTAAGCAGAGGATGAGGCAGGAGCCTTTTTTGTATAATCAGGTATCCAGGTATGGAAAGGGAATGCTCCGGCTTTTGTAAAACTGCCGGTTAACAATGCCAAAAAGGCAACCACCAGAATGGGATAGGTGGTCGGAATGGTCAATTCGGACATGGTAAATGTTCCATAAACCTTCCAGATTATACCGATTCCCAGAATCATAATTCCATCTGATGCTCCGATCAGTATAAGCGTTTTTTTTGCAGCGGACGAACTTTCTTCATCATATCCCTTAATTAATTTGTATAAGGTAAGTCCGAGAATTCCCCAGAAGATGATAAAAAGTAAAAGGTTATCTGTCAATACTGCTCCTGCAGAAAATCCAAGTGTTATAAGGAAATACGGGTAATAGTTTTTTATCTGCCTGGTTTTTGAAATATAGGATAAGGAATAAACGATTATGACCAGGCCAAAAAACCCAATAGCAAATGTTATGAATTTGCTGAGATTGTCGATGTTAAACCGGGAAAACCGGTTAGCTTCCTGAAGGATATTATTCAAAAAAGTGCCTTCGTTGAAAAAAGCTGAAAACAGATCAAGATTAATAATTTTTTCTGAACCGGAAAATAATTTCAGGGAAAAGAAGAAAGTGATCCCGGTAATAATCAGGGCAATTATTCCCTTTATGATTTTGATTCTTTCCGGAAATGCAAATAAAACAATTCCAGCAATTACAGGCAGAAATATTATGTAATAAAGTTCATTCATAACTGAATCATAGTAGTTTTCGTCTTATATCGTCTGTTTTTTGTTGCGAGCATTTAATAAGATCTATTCCGCTTAAAATGGGCTTATGATCATAATAATCATAAGCAACGGCCATTCTCTCGGTGCAGCAATAACATGGATCGACCGCTGCCAGTGTAATGGTAGCATCCGAGATAGTCTGTCCGACACAGGATTTTTTAAACGTAGCAATATTGACATAACTGGGGGCCCTGATTTTATGCCTGACCGGTGAGTAACCACCATCGGTTATCATAAAATGGAAAACTTCGCCCCTTGGTGCTTCGGCACGTCCTGTTCCCATTCCGGCCGGCACATTCTTTACTATAACTTCTGTTTCCCCTTCCTTTTCCTTTTTCAATCCTTCAAGACATTGTTTAATAATCGAAACGGCTTCATACATTTCGAGCAGTCTGACTTCTGTTTTTGCAAATACATCTCCTGCTTCCGCGGTTATCACTTTCCAGTTCACCAGGGGATAAGCGGCATAGGGATCATCCCTGCGCACGTCAATATCCACGCCTGAAGCCCTGGCAGTAGGACCAACAGCGGCGAAATCAATACTATCCTGTTTTGTAAGTACTCCAACACCTTTTGTCCTGGCATGGATTACGGGATCATCCATAACAGCTCCTGTAAGAAGATCAAGTTTCGGTATGAAATTATCCAGGTGTTTTTGTATTTCGGGTATAAGTTGGTTTGGTATATCCCTCCTTACACCACCCAGTTTAAACATGGCATAACTATTCCTGTTTCCGGTAATCATTTCAAACAGATCCAGTATGGGCTCCCTGTATTTCCATGCCCACATAAAAACGGTATTATACCCTAGAAAATGGCCTGCCAATCCTAACCAAAGAAGGTGACTATGAATTCGTTCCAGCTCTCCTATAATGGAACGAATGTACTTTGCCCGGTTGGGAACCTCAACGTTTGCAATTTCTTCCAGACAATTTGCAAAGGCGAAAGGGTGCGAGGTTGAACAGATCCCACATACACGTTCCACCAGGAAAAATACCTGGTCAAAAGTTTTGGATTCACTCAGCTTTTCAATCCCACGGTGGTTATATCCGGTTTCCCATTTAATATCCTTGACAATTTCCCCATCGCAGTAAAGTTTGAAAAGTTCAGGCTCTTCCAGCAACGGGTGATAAGGACCTATCGGTATTATAGTTCTTTTTCCCATTATTATTTGTATCGGAATTTAAATGTTTATGGCTTGATAATGGCTAATTTCATTATACTTTGCATTTTTAAGTCGGCAATCTGAAGACTAGACTATTTAATGTCGGTCCATAAAGTCAAACATTCTCGAAACAAAGCACCAAATATCAAATAACAAAAAACAAATAATATCCAAATATCAATTTTAAAATGACCGAAACTGTTTTGATCATTGAATTTTTGAATATTGTAATTTATTTGAAGTTTGGTGCTTGTCATTTGTGATTTTTAATATTTATTATTGTGTTATAATTGTTTGATTGTTATTTACTTTTTTGTCGACTGCTGACTGTGGACTGCCCGCCCGAACGTACCGTTCGGTACGGGCGGGCCGACTATTAACTAATTATTTATGAAACCTGAAAATTAAGGTTTTTTTTAATTCACCCTGTGAAACTATGTTCTTCAAAGGTAATCTTTTACAAAAATAAGAGGTTCAATTCATTATTAAAAAATTATTTTAATCCAAATTATGAAATTTTTC
>JAUWBB010000223.1 GCA_030605195.1 Bacteroidota bacterium | reverse complement strand
ATTTTTTCATTATAATTATCTAATGTATTATTATTAAGGTTATTATCATTTCTTTACAAAATGAATTTTCTTAGCTGGTATTGAGTTTTATTTGTCTTGATGGAATAATTTCGTTTACTTCCACTCCAAATCTTTAATTCCAAATAACCCAATTGGGACTTGGTTTTTGGGATTTATTTAGAAATTAGGTGAATTAGGTTAATTAGATTAATTTAATTTTTCTTTATTTTCTTTTTTCCCTTAGCCTTAGCCTCAGCCTTATTCCACAATCATTCAAATTTAGCAGTTTCATTTGAATAGTATCAACCTTTTTAATTCACCCTGTGAAATAATGCTTCGCATTAAATCTTCGATTTATTTCACAGGGTAAATTTGCGTAGCTATGTTCTAAATAATTTTGCTTCTATAAAAGTCTACTAGCCAGTTCTGCTAAATAACTTCTTTCACCTTTAACCAGATTCACATGGGCAAAAATATCTTCTCCCTTCATCTTATCCGATAAGTAAGTAAGCCCGTTTGAAGCAATATCCAGGTATGGTGAATCAATTTGTTCAATATCTCCTGTAAAAATCAGTTTTGTACCCTCACCGGCTCTGGTTATAATAGTTTTTACCTCATGAGGAGTAAGATTTTGTGCTTCATCAACAATAAAAAATATATTTGATAAACTTCTTCCCCTGATATAAGCTAAAGGGGTTATAACTAATTTTTCTTCCTTTACCATTTCTTCAATTTTTTGATACTCTTTGCTTTGTGTACTGAATTTATGCCGAATTACTGCCAGGTTATCGAATAAAGGCTGCATAAAAGGTTCAATTTTTTCTTTCACGTCTCCAGGTAAAAATCCAAGGTCCCGGTTTGCCAGCGCAACAATCGGACGGGCCAAAAAGATTTGTTTATAATTCTTTCGCTGATGCAAGGCAGTGGCAAGAGCCAACAGGGTTTTTCCTGTACCTGCCTTACCGGTGAGGGCAATCAACTGGATCTCGGGGCGGGTAAGAACATCCACCGAAAAGGTTTGCTCAGCGTTCCGTGGCTCTATTCCAAATGCTTGCTGATTTTCAACTCTGCTTATCATACGATTGAAAGGGTCATAAATCGCTAAGGCATGTGATTTAGTGCCTTTCAGGATAAAAAACTGATTGGCGTGAGGCTCCTCCTGTAAATTAAATTCTTCAATAGGGATCCCCTTATGTTCCATATAAAGTCTGGAAATCAATTCATCGTCGAAATTCTCCAGCGTGGTAATGCCCTTATATAGGCTGTCAACATTTGTAACTTTATCAGTTGTATAGTCCTGAGCTTGAATTCCCAGTGATTTAGCTTTCATCCTAAGGTTTATATCCTTGGTGATCAGGACAACCTTCCGGTTAAGATTTTTTTCACGGACATAATCAGCAATAGCAAGGATTCGGTGATCCGGTGTTTTTTCAGGAAAAGATTCACTAACAAGGTGAGAGAACTCTTTCCCGGTTTCAATGTATAATTTTCCCCTCCCTGCACCTAATGAAATCCCTTCAGTAAATAAAAGATCTCCGGATAATTTATCCAGTTCGCGTGTTAATTCCCTGGCATGGAAATTTAAAATATCATTCCCTCTCTTAAACTTGTCCAGTTCCTCCAGAACTACAATGGGAATAACAATATCATTTTCCTGGAAGTTATAAATACAATTATAGTCATGAAGCAAAACGTTGGTATCAAGGACAAAAACCTTACTTGAATTTTTCATTAGCAGACCTTCAATTACTTTATTCTTCAATAAATGTACTAAAATTTATTATCTTGACACGAGTTCGATGTATTAAATATTACGATGCTGTCGGATGTTTCCATTCGACAGTTAATGATATGGAATGATAATTATTTCGTTTCCAGTTGAAATTTTTATTTTGTTTTTTTAAAAATCAAGCTTAATATTGAGCTTCCTACCCGCCACCGCCTGAGCTATAACAATGGCAGTCGGGTAGCCCTCTGATTAAAATGTATAGTAGGCCCTGATTATAAAATAAATTCTAAAGTTACTGAAAATGGAAGTTATTGAAGCGATCCTAACCCGGAGAAGTATCAGAAAATATTCCAGGGAAAAGGTAACCGGCAACCAAATTGAAATTATCTTAAAAGCTGCCATGTATGCGCCTTCTGCAATGAACGAGCAACCATGGCATTTTATTGTAATCGACGACCGTGAAAAACTTAACCTGATCATGGAAGTTCATCCTTATTCTAAAATGTTAAAGGAAGCCGGTCTGGCAATACTGGTTTGTGGCGATGAAAGGCTTCAATTAAGCAAAGGTTACTGGGTGGTTGATTGTGGAGCAGCTACACAAAACTTACTTCTGGCAGCCCATGGGATCGGTCTGGGGGCTGTATGGCTTGGAGTACATCCCAGGGAAGAAAGAAAATCCGGGATACGAAAAATTTTCCACCTGCCGGACCATGTTCAGCCATTCTCCTTAATATCAATTGGTTATCCGGCTGAAGAGAAACCTGTTCCTCAACGGTTTAAACCGGAACGCATACATAAAAACCAATGGTGATTCCGCTTATCTTTGCATTCACTTTCTAAGTAATGCATTATATTCCACCGGTTTCACCGGTGATTTTTTTGCTTACTTTTTTTATGGGAGAAAAAAAGTAAGTGCCCGCCCGGCATGAGGGCAAATTAAACTTGGGAACTTCAAAATAATTTTTATTACGTTATAAAATAAATCTTTCCTTAAGCAGAAAAAAATATTCTAAAGAAAAGTAGGTTTTTTATTGAACAAATGGATTATCCACAAACACTGCAATTTCTTTACAGCAAGCTTCCCATGTATCAACGAATGGGCAAGGCTGCTTATAAAGACAATCCGGATAACACTCTGGCGCTGGATGACTATTTCGGGAAACCTCACAAACAGTTCAGATCCATTCATGTGGCTGGCACAAACGGGAAAGGCTCTGTGTCTCATATTCTCGCGTCCATACTTCAGGAAGCAGGTTTAAAAGTCGGGTTGTATACATCGCCCCATTTGAAAGATTTCCGCGAACGAATTAAAATTAACGGAAGTGAAATTCCGGAAAAGTCCGTTGTTGATTTTGTAGGGAATAACATGGAAATCATCGAAAAAATAAAACCTTCTTTTTTTGAAATGACCGTGGCTATGGCTTTTTATTATTTCGCAGAAAAAAAAGTTGATGTTGCTGTTGTTGAGGTTGGATTGGGAGGCCGGTTGGATTCCACCAATATTCTCCAACCACTATTGTCCATTATTACCAATATCGGGTACGACCATATGGAGTTTTTAGGTGATACCATCCCTCAAATTGCCAAAGAAAAAGCCGGCATAATAAAACAGGGAGTTCCGGTAATAGTTGGTGAAACACAGGAGAAAACCAGAGGCATCTTTTTAGAAACAGCTTCTTCAAAAAATGCCCCGATTTTTTTCGCGGATTCATATTACAAAGCGGATTACTCCTTATTAACCATTGATAATTATCAATTATTTAATGTATATAAGAATAATAAATTGGAATATAGTAATTTGAAAACCGATCTTTTGGGCAATTATCAGCGGAAAAATGTCATAACAGCCTTAAAGGCGGTTGATGTAGTAGCGGATCAGGGATTAAACATGAATAGGGAACAAATTTATGCCGGTTTATCAAAAGTTATTTTAAACACGGGATTTTTTGGAAGGTGGCAAATAATTGATACGGATCCATTGGTTATTTGTGATACCGGACATAACAAGGAAGGTTTGACTGAAGTTTTCAGGCAGATCGGAAATATGGCATATAAACAACTGCATATAATTTTTGGTGTAGTAAATGACAAAGATTTGAATTCTATTCTGGTGTTATTGCCTAAAGACGCTCAATATTATTTCACAAAAGCCGGTATCCCGCGTGCCATGGATGAAAACCTGCTTTCACTGGAAGCCGGCAAAATAGGTATTAACGGAAAGGTTTACCCAACCGTTTCGGAAGCAATAAAAGCTGCCAGAAGCCAGGCTGATCCGGATGATTTAATTTTTGTCGGGGGGAGCACGTTTGTGGTGGCGGAAGTGTTGTAAGAAAATTATTTGAAAATTAAGCCAAAGGCACTCCTAAGGCGGAACTTGAATATTGGGATTTATTTACTCACAACATCATTAAATTTTATATGGCGTTCGTGAGATCGCTTTGCTAAGTTGTGATTTGTTAATTGAACTTTGTGATTTAATAGATGCGAATTCTGATTAATTATGTTTTTAGAAGTTTCAGGATTTTTTTGTGGATAGAAAATTGTCTTGTATATTTGCACGCGTTTTCGGGCGATTAGCTCTCCCGATAGCTATCGGGAGGTTCAGAGCAACCCGAACAGTCTGGAGAGTGAGGCGTTCGATAGAAAAATAGAAGGAAGAATGATTAAGGGCGATTAGCTCAGCTGGTTCAGAGCACCTGCCTTACAAGCAGGGGGTCATCGGTTCGAATCCGGTATCGCCCACACTGCAAAACCTTACCCGAATGAGAATTCATTCGGGTTTTTTATTCGAGCCAAACCGTTAAAAATTTATTTTTATTAGGTTTGGTAAAGAATAAATATTACCGCACAGCGGTAAGGTTTTGCAGTTTGATGGCACCCCAGTCCGGATCACGAGTCCCGCCTGCTGGCGGGGCGAGTACCCCGGTATCGCCCACATTAATAATCAGCCAGTTATAAGCATTTTTGTTTATAGCTGGTTTTTTATTTACACACGATTTGATACGTTTTTGGCTTCATAATTGCTACCGTTTTGCTACCCAAATGAAAAATATTTGATAATCACCTGAAAAAAAGCATTTTAAAAAAACGGTTATAATACATAGAGGAGTCAACGATTTGCAAAGAAGGACAAGGTGCTGCGGGTGAAAAGAGCCGTAGTACTGTTGGACGAACCGCCCCGTATACGAGACCCGTACACAATTGCGAGAGCAATTGCGGTGTGAGAGGCGCACTGGCTCCGATTATCCCGGAGTCAGCCGCCTACTCGATTGTGTGGCGTAAATTATTAATCATCATTATAGTTTTTAGGAAATCTCTTCATCCAAGTCATAAATTCATCAAGTTCTATTTCATTTTTAAGAAGTTTACCAAAATAATCCATAGAGCTTCTACAAAAATCTTTACAGTTATAAGGAGAAAATTTAGCTGCAATAATAAAGTTGTATCTTGTTAAAGTTCTCGTTCTATATTCGGCACTTAATACTCTTATAGGTTTTCTTTTTATTATTGCTGATCCATCGTCATATTCTTGACCAGTAATAAATCGATTTTTATAAATCCCGAAGTCTTCTATGTATTCATCATTTTTATCCTCATATGACTTTATTAACGATTTATCTATTTTGTATAATCCAGTTGGTTTATCGGGTAAACATTGAACATATAAAAAATCTTGATAATATGGTTGTCCTCTGAAAGCTGCAATTTTCTCAATTATTAATTCATTACTATTTAGGGCACCTCTAAAAACCTATTTTTTTGGCGCCATTGTTTGACACAAATCTAATTCGGTTTTTTCTAAAAACCAAATTTAACCTCTTTTTTTTATTTGTCTAATTATCAGTTTGTTGTACAATTCTGGTTTTCACGAATGGG
>JAUWBB010000003.1 GCA_030605195.1 Bacteroidota bacterium | reverse complement strand
AATTGTATACAACAAAGGACGGATTGGTGAATTACCGGTTTTGGAAAACGAAACAAGATACCGGGCAGTCAAATTTTACTTTAGCATTACAGAATCTCAAATTTTCAAATATTGAGTTAACCTTGATTGATAAAGCGAACCAGGTTGATTTGAAGGGGTATATAAACAAGTTTGCCATTCGGGGTCATTTTGCATCTTTTCGATATAGCTTGAAAACACAGGGAAATATATTCGTACAACATTTACAAATCAGCAACGCACAAACACTTAGAAATCGTCCGGTTAAGCTGGAATTGAACCTTGATGTTGAAGATAATAAACACAACCTTCATAAAGGGGTTCTTGATATTTCCGGCTTGGAATTTGATGTAACAGGCACATTTTTTACAAAAAAGGATAAACGATTGCAACTTGTGATCCGTGGTAAAGATCTTGATGTTTCTGATTTGGTTCCTTTGTTTCCGGCCGGAACAAGAGATAAATTAAAGAAATACAATCCCAGGGGGAAAATCAGCTTTCAATCTGCTATTTCGGGATCCTATGGACCCGGTGGATCTATACATATTGAAATTGGTTTTGGAGTTCAGGATGGTTTTATCACCAAAGAGGATTCAAAAATTAAGTTATCTGATTTGAAACTGGAAGGTTTCTATTCAAATGGTGAAAAGAATAGTTCCCAATCATCCAAATTGGAAGTATCCAAATTTAATACTTTAATTGGGAGAAGTGAGTTGGCTGGTTCATACACAATTATAAATTTTAAAAATCCTATCGTCGAATTGTTATTAACCGGTGATATTAATATGCAGGATATAAAGGAATTCTTTGATATTGATACCTTACAATACCTTACAGGTGAAATCAGGGCTAATGTAAAACTGGAAGGAAGGATCCAAAATATTAATAAGATCTCAATCTGTGATCTGGAGCGATTGAATCCGGTTGGACACATTCTATACAAGGATGTCGGCTTTAAGCTGCAAGGTGCGGTATTGGATTTTTCGGGTATCAACGGAAGTATGATGCTTGGAAAGCATTTTTGGCTTGATGGTATCTTTTTAAATATTTCGGGAAATAAACTGCTTCTCGAAGGAAAATTGGGTAATGCCATGCCCTACCTGATCTCGGGAACCAAACCTCTTTTGATTGAAGGTACGATTAAAGCGGATAAACTTGACTTTGAAATGTTTATTAAGAAGTCCGGTAATAAATCACAATATTCGAATTCATCGATAATAAAATTTCCTGATAAATTGCAGGCTAAACTCAATTTCGACATCGGACATTTTACTTTCAGGAGATTCTCTGCTAATAATTGTAAAGGACTGCTTACATATAAACCGCATATGGCTGTTGTAAATTCATTATCCTTGGAATCGATGTGGGGAGAAATTTCGGGTAACGGAATTATCGTCCGGAAATACAACGGTGATTTTTCTGTAAAAACACAGGTTCAGTTAAACGAAATTAATATTAGAGATATGTTTTATTCGTTTAATAATTTTGGACAGAAATTTATCATGGATAATCATGTAAAAGGTATCGTAGCCGGAAATATAAGTTTTTCTTCCGAAATAACCCCCGGCCTGAAAATAAAAAAGGGAAAAGTAATCACCGAAAGTTCTCTCGTGATAAATAACGGGGAGTTGATTGAATTTGAACCCATGTTGGGGTTGTCCAGGTTTATTGAGTTATCTGAGTTGAAACACATTACCTTTTCAACACTTGAAAACGAAATCTTTATAAAAGACCAAACGGTTACTATTCCGTTAATGGATATTTATTCCACGGCATTTAATATTTCTCTCTCAGGGGTTCACCACTTTAGTAACAAGTATAATTATAAGGTGAGGGTTTTGCTTTCAGAAGTGCTTGCCAGAAAGGCGAGAGAGGTAAAAAAAGAGAATGAGGAATTCGGAATTATTGAGGATGATAACCTGGGACGTACGAGTTTGTATTTATCAATTGCCGGCGATAAAGAGAACATTCATATTTCATACGATAAGGACCAGGTAAAGAATGTGATAAAGGAAACCATCAAGGAGGAAAGGAATGAATTGAAAAAGATACTACAGGAAGAATTTGGCTGGTTCAGAAAAGATTCATCGCTCCAGGAATTTGTAGATAAGCAGCAAAAGTTTGTTTTTGAGTGGGAGGAAGCTGATACTATTCAAATAAAGAAACCTGAAAAAAAGAAAACGTCCAGGAAATTTATTATCGAGTGGGAAGAAGAAGAAGATACTACCAGGTTTAAAAAGAAACGGAATTTATAATTTTAGCCATTTTTAACTTTAGGCATTTTAGGCATTTCTTTCTTAGGCATTTTACATATTATAACAGGATTAATTTGAATATCTACACGCAAAAGATTCGGTGGAAATTTTTCTTATTTGTAATGGCTGCGGTTATTGGTTTAACCTCGTTGATCTATACCCAGAGACTGGTAAGGGAATTAAAAACAGAGGAGCGAAAGAAAGTCGAGTTATGGGCGAAAGCCACAAAACAACTGATTGAGCTGGATATAACTGAATCCGATTTTGAATTTTTATTTGAGGTTATTGAAAATAACAACACGGTTCCGGTAATTCTTGTTGATGCCCTTGGCGATACTATTTCCACCAGGAACCTGAATCCTGTCAGGAAAAATAATCCGGAATATCTGCACCGGCAGTTAAAGAAAATGAATCAGGTACATGAATCCATAGAAATCGAGTTGAGCAATGGTGAAAAGAATTATATTTATTATAAAGATTCATTTATTCTGACCAAGCTGGCCTGGTTCCCTTTTATCCAGCTAGGGGTAATTGTATTATTTATTTTCGTTTCCTATTATGCATTCAGTGCAACTCGCGAAGCTGAACAAAACCAGGTTTGGGTTGGTCTTTCAAAGGAAACAGCACATCAGTTGGGAACACCAACTTCTTCCCTGTCTGCCTGGGTTGAATTGCTTCGAATGAAGAACCTTGATGAAAATCTGGTCTCAGAATTCGAAAAAGATGTTAACCGTCTTGAGAAAATCACTGAAAGATTCTCAAAAGTCGGATCTAAACCTGCATTAGTCCGGTCGAATTTATTGAAAGAGGTTTTGCATACAGTGCAATATATCAAAAACCGATCTTCAAAAAATGTCAGTTTTGAGTTTAATTTCGGTGAAAACGAAAAGATTTGGATCCCATTGAATACCGTACTATTCGAGTGGGTAATAGAAAATTTGTGTAAGAATGCTCTGGATGCAATAGGCAGCGATGGTAAAATAAGGATTTCTATTACTAATCAAACGAAGGTAATTTACCTGGATATTAATGATAATGGTAAGGGCATTCCAAAATCCAGATTCAAAACAATCTTTAGTCCTGGCTACACCACAAAGGAAAGAGGGTGGGGACTTGGATTATCTTTAACAAAACGCATCGTTGAAATTTATCATGGAGGAAATATCTTTGTAAAATATTCGGAAATCAATAAGGGAACCACTATCCGGATAATACTTAAAAAGTAACCAGGTGAAAATCCAAAGAACTGATATAGAAATAATGGCTCCGGCAGGTTCTTATGAATCGCTTATGGCAGCTATTCAGGCTGGTGCTGATTCGGTGTACTTTGGGGTTGACCGGTTGAATATGAGGGCTAAATCATCCGGTAATTTTTCCCTGGATGATTTGACAAACATATCCCTGATCTGTAAAGAACATAATATCCGGTCGTATCTAACCCTAAATACGGTTCTTTATGATGATGATCTTGATTCTATGAAAAAGATCATCAATACGGTAAAAGAAAAAGATATTTCGGTAATTATTGCTTCAGATCAGGCTGTGTTGAGTTATGCCGGCTCCATTGGGGTTGAAATCCATCTTTCAACCCAGGTAAACATCAGCAATCTTGAGGCATTAAAATTTTATGCACGGTTTGCTGAAGTGATTGTCCTGGCAAGAGAACTAACATTGGATCAAATCGCGGGCATTTCCAAAGCCATTGAGGAGGAGCAAATTAAAGGCCCTTCCGGAAATTTAATCCGAATAGAACTTTTTGCTCATGGAGCCTTGTGTATGGCTATATCAGGAAAGTGTTATTTAAGCTTACATGAAACTAACTCATCGGCAAACCGGGGAGCATGTTTACAAATATGTCGCCGGGCCTATACAGTAAAAGAAAAGGAAACCGGTAATGAATTGGAGATAAACAATGAATACATAATGTCTCCAAAAGATCTGAACACCATTGGTTTCTTAAATAAGATACTGGATGCAGGAGTGAAGTTATTAAAGATCGAAGGCAGGGCAAGATCACCTGAATATGTAAAAACAGTTGTGGAATGTTATGATGAAGCGGTCAGGTCGATTATAAATGGCACCTATAATGATAAGGAAATAAAGGAGTGGGAAAGAAGGTTATCTATGGTGTTTAACCGTGGTTTCTGGGGTGGTTATTATCTGGGGAAGAGGCTTGGCGAATGGAACCACCGCTATGGTTCCAGGGCAACCAAACGAAAAATATACCTGGGGAAAATCACCAATTACTTTTCCAGGATACAAGTTGCCGAATTCAAAATAGAAACCGGCTTCCTGAATGTAAATGATGAAATTCTTATTATAGGCCCAACCACAGGGGTCATTCAGTCCAGGGTTAAGGAAATCAGAATTAATTTAAAAAACGTTACAAAAACAAAAAAAGGGGAAGTTTGTTCCATTCCTGTTTCCCATATTGCCCGGAGATCCGATAAATTGTACAAACTTGTTGATGCTACGGAAGTTCAGCAACAGTAAATGATAAAAAGAGACTTTTTACAATACCCAGGGTATCAGGCATGGAATTAATTTATTATGGCTTAAGGTGGGAAAGGGTTTTTAAAAGTCCGTTATCTTTTGCAAAATCCAGTACCTTTTCCGCATTTCTTTTTGGATTATCTTCTTCCAGGATAATTCTGAATACCATCTCTTTTTCTCTTCCTGACAGGCCAAACTGGTATGCTTTGTCATAATAAGTAAGGCTAAGATCGATTGCTGTTGAAAAATCTCTCTTTTCTATGGCTTCAATGGATTGCCTGGTATTTAATCCGCCAATCTTTTTGGAGATTTTAAAAATTGATTTTTTCAATTCTTCCTTGTTAAACCGAGCATATTCTTTTTCTAAACGTTTTATCCTTAATGGTTTTCCCATTTCGAGGGCAATTACCGGACTATTTCTCATTTGAATCCGGATTTCATCAGGAATAAAATTTTTTCCTATTGCCTTGCTTTCGTCTTCGAGCCATATGTTTCGATGAAAATCCAGACTGATCCATTTTTCAAAAAGGTTATTTTCAAACTGTTCATTTGATGGTTGGGCATCCTGACCGAGGGCTCCAAAGGCCGATCCTTTATGATTAGCAATGCCTTCCAGATCGACCACCTGTTCTCCAAGATTTTCAATTTCATAAAGGATTGCAGTTTTCCCGCTTCCTGTTTTACCTCCAAGAATAATCGGATTCACTTTCTTCGAGTAATATTCCTTTTGATATCTCCGGTAGGCTTTGTATCCACCATTTAGAATAAACGTTTTAATACCGGCTGTATTGAGTAACCATGCCATACTCTCACTTCGCAGACCACCCCTCCAGCAATGGATTTTTACTTTGTTATGCTTTGCTATTCTTTTAGATTGTTCGACTAATGAAACCAATTTGGGCCCCACTATCTCTAACCCGGCTCTGATAGCCGAATTACGGCTTTCGTTCTTGTATTTGATGCCAACAATTGCGCGTTCGTCGTCATTAAAAAGCGGAACATTATTAGCTCCGGGTATATGCCCTTTCAGAAATTCTCCTGGAGAGCGAACATCAATTACAGGTACATTTTTTACTTTCACAAGAAAATCCTGTATCTGAATTAATTTTAGTCTGATTTTATTGATTCTGAAAACCATTTTATCAAAACCCTTTTAATTTCATTAATACGAATGGGCTTTGCAATGTAATCATTCATACCAATCTCTTTCATTTTGTCTTGAACCTCTTTGTTGATATCTGCTGTAAGTGCAATAATGGGCAAGTTATGGTTTTGTTTTCTTAATTTCTTCGTGGCTTCCATACCGTCTAATTCAGGCATCATTATGTCCATAAAAATAACATCATAGTTATTATCATTAATTTTAGCAATTGCATCATTGCCGTTTTTTGCCATATCAATTTCAAAACCCAAATTTTTGAATGTGGCTTTTGCCACTTGTTGATTTATCAGGTTATCTTCTGCGACCAATATCTTCATGTCTTTCTTAATTATGTCAACTTCAGGTGTATTGTCTTCATCAAGTTTGATATTTGGGAAATGGGTTTGGAAGATATCAAAGATTTCAGATGATTGGTATGGTTGGATCAAATAGTAATCAATTCCTAGTTTTTTGCATTTTGCAAAATTCTCTTTTTGATTGTTGGAACTAACAATCATGATAAGGAACTTGTCGCTTAATTTATGTTGGTGAAGTTGTCGTGCAACTTCAAACCCATTGAAAGAAGGGGTATCACTTATAATAATTACATTATAGCTTTCAGTACGGTTTGTAATATTCGATTTTATCAGATCTATGATTTTCTCCTGAAAATTTGTAACATAGGAAGAAATTCCAAAATTTTGAAGGATCTCTAACAAATGATCATTTTTCCCGGTTTTTTCATTGATGATCAGGGTTTTTATTTGATGATATTTGGTAATTTTTTCATTCCGGATACATTTCTTGATCTTTTCATTTGAAAAGGCTTTTATGGTGAAGCTGAATCTGGTTCCGGGAGTTTCCAGGTCGTCTGAAATGCCTGAAGGAGACTCAACCCAGATTTCTCCTCCCATCAGCTCAACGAGTTGTTTAGAAATGGTTGTATTCAGTCCGGCACCACCGTATTTTCTTATGGTTGAACCATCAGCTTGTTCAAAGGATACAAATATTCCCTTTAATTGTTTTTCCGGAATACCAATACCCGTGTCTTCAACATCAATTTGAATGGTAAGATTACCAGAGTATTCCTCGACCAATTTAACAATCACCGCGATTTTACCTTTTTCGGTAAACTTTATGGCATTGCCTACCAAATTTGAAAGGACCTGGCGTAAACGGAAGGGATCACCAATAATTTTGTCCGGAACATTTGGTTCGATACGTAAAATAAAATCAAGATTCTTTTCCCGAAGATCCGGGTTGAAAGTATTTAAGTCATAATCCATTTCTTTACTAAGGCTAAAAGGAATTTCCTCAAGCATAATCTTGCCGGCTTCAATTTTCGAAAAGTCAAGGATATCGTTGATAATAGATAGCAATAAATCGGTTGATTGTCTTATTATTTGGGCAGATTCCTGTTGCTTTTCAGTTAATTTCTGGCGTGAAAAAGCATCAGCTATACCAATAATGCCGTTTAAAGGTGTGCGGATCTCATGGCTCATTTTTGCCAGGAATTCTGATTTAGCCTGATTGGCAATAACTTCCTGTTTTCGTGCCTTTTCAAGCGGAGTAACATCAACGAATGCTTCAAGCGTTATATCTTCACCCTCGAGTTTAAATAGTATTTCTTTTTTATAAACAACGATTTCTTTCCCGTTTTTCTCATACGAAAAAAACTTACTTGTATTGAAAGTTAAACCAAAATATTCTTTGTTAAGAAAATTCTTTCCGAAGGAAAAGCGGTCTGAAATATCTTTCCCAACCAAATCTCCTTCTTTCTCCAGAGAAAACATTTCAATAGCCATATTGTTAATTTCCCTGATTTTTCTATCCTTACCAAGCATCAGGATTCCTATGGGCAGGGATTCAAGGATTTGAGCAAGTGCCAGTTCGGATTCCTGCAACTTTTCTGCTTCAATATTTTGTCTGCGAATAAAGAAAAGAAAAATGAAAATAATCGAGGAAACAAGAATCAGGGTTAAGAAAATAATGATAATGGCATTCTTAATAATAGTTTGTAAAATGGTTTCTGTTTTGAGTGTAAAAACAATGCCGAATTCTCTGTCTAATATCCGTACCGGGTGATATGCTGAAATTACTTTCTCATTCTTGTTATTGATCAAAACGGAATGAGTGAGAGTTCCCTGGAAACCTTCAATGAGGTCATCTGTGATACGAAGTAACTGGTTTATTTGTAATTCACCACCTGAAAAGTTGTTTAAAACGATTTCTCCTTTATCGTTTAATAACCATTGCCATTGGGTGTTTTCAAGATAGTAATTCTTAAAAACAGAATTAATGAAATGAATGTAATCTATCGTAGTGGCAACATTTCCTGTAACGAAATTGTTGTTGATGACGGGTAAGAAAAAGACATGTTTATTTTTTTGTAAAATAATCTTTTCCCTTGGCACTAATTCCCTATGATCATGAGTAGTATATGTGTCGGATATAAAATTGTTATTATTGTCTTTATATAAATTAAAAACGTTTTTTTTGTTATCATAAAGTAAGATATTCATAATCAGGTTATCATATTTAGAATAGAATAATTCAATGTTCTTTGTGCCTCTTTGCATTATTTCTTCATTATCGAAGAATTGCGTTATATCATCTAAAAATAAAACTCTATTCAAATCACTTACAAATTGAGATCCTATTTTTTCAATCTCCTCTTCGCATAACTGGGTTTGCTTTAAAAGGAAACTTTTTTGAAAGTCAACCTGCTGATCATAAATGTCAAAATAATAGTAAACATTTAAAGAGAGGATAATGACAATTATCGCGGAAATTAAAAAGTAAATTTTCCTCATTACGAATTTGAGTTGTAATTACCTAAAACGAAATTAAGATTACTTTTTTTTTGAAAAATTTAACCGACTATCAAATATACTATGTTAAAGGTAAAAATATAAATAAACAAGTTAAGATAAAAATAACCGGGATTCAAATCTTATCAGGAATTTCTTAATACCTGTATTTTTCTTCCTTATCGGAAAGTATGTTAATGTAGCTTTTGTATCTTGATGTACTGATCTCTCCGTTTTCCACACCTTTTTTAACTGCACAATTTGGCTCATGGGTATGTAAACAATTATAGTACTGACAATCTTTTGAAAGCCTGAAAATCTCCGGGAAAAAATGATAAATTTCATCCTTTTGCATATCCACAATTCCAAATGCTTTAATGCCCGGTGTGTCAATAATATAGCCACCAAAAACTAGTTCATGCATTTCGGCTAATGTGGTTGTGTGTTTTCCTGTTTGATGAAATGCCGAGATTTCTGCTGTTTTGATATTCAGATTGGAATCAATTGCATTAATCAGTGTTGATTTCCCCACTCCTGATTTTCCTGAAACCACGTTGATCTTATTTTTCATTGCTGCCCCCACTTTTTTCAAGTTTATCTGTTTTAATGCAGAGGTTTCATAACATGTATATCCAATCTTTTTGTATAAGGATGTTAAATCCTTTAGCGTGTTTAGCATTGGATCGCTGTAAAGGTCAATTTTATTAAAAATGATATGAACAGGAATTTGATAGGCTTCAGCAGTGACCAAAAACCGGTCAATAAACTCATTTGACGTTTCAGGAGATACAAGGGTCGCGATTAGAAAAGCCTGGTCGACATTTGCAGCAATAACCTGAGAATATTTTGAAAGCTTTGAAGATTTCCGGATGATGTAATTCTTTCGGTCGAAAATCTCTGTAATAACGCCAATTTGTTTTTTCTCATCGACAAAAATTCTCACCCGGTCTCCAACAGCGACCGGATTTGTTGATCTACTCCCCCTGATACGAAATTTCCCTTTAATTTTACAATTAATTGTATTTCCGTTATCCAGTTTAACGGAATACCAGCTACCGGTAGATTTTATGACAAGCCCAGTTTTCACACCAAGTTAATTATACAAATGTAGCCATAAAATATGATAAGCATGATAAAGAAGAAGTGATCAGAATATGTGAAAAGTAAAAGGATTTTTGGATTTTAAAATGCTGATTTGAGATTTTGAGGATTGCCGGATAATCGAATGACGAACAAACGATTGACGAATAATGTAGTGATTATCCGAAGGATTTCTACGGGAAATCGTTAAATTGTTAAATGGCCGAATTGTTGAGGTGTGTAGTATGGAGCCCTTGGTCCAGAGAATACAACGCAAAGCATAGAGAACATGGCGTAGGGAGCAAAATAATTTATGGTTTATGCTTTAAAAATTTGGAGTACCACCACCAACTCAAAGCTCCTATAAAAATTAATCCTAAAATTCCGCCGGTTAAAGCTGCAGGTATGGCACATGTAAATGTGATTTTTAGAATTTCGAGCACAATTGGTACCATGGCAATCAAAGGAATCCATTCAAAGTGATACCTGATAAACAAAATATATAATCCCAGTAGAATAAGTCCGAGGATTCCTCCCGATATTAACCAGTAAAAATAATTTTCGAGTGAACCGGCTTCAATCAGTACTCCCAAAAGAACGACCAATGTTCCAAACAATAACCGGCCCTTTGACCAGCCTTTTGTCAAAGTATGAAGTCCGGAATAAAGGGTCAGTAAGAAACCGGTTAACAAAATATATTTATGAATTTTAGCGATACCAATGCTTATAACCGGCCATTTGGAATTTGCTGCCAGGAATTCACCCCAAAAAGGTGAATTTTTTACTTCAAGCTCCGAAAACAAAGCAAACAGTCCCATTACTGCCAAGCCAAGTCCTGTAGCCTTTAATATGTCATATTTCCCCGCTTCTCCGGCAGGGATCAGATTAACCGACATCCCTCCAATAATCCCTAACCCTGCAGAAATAAAAATCCCACCGATAGCCATAGAAACAACCATCATGGTAATAAAATTATTCATGGGCAAACTGGTCTGATAGCCGGCTATCAAGGTGTTCCAGCTCAGGAATTCGTCCAGAAAAAACAAAACAAACAAACCGATGGTAAAATACAGGAACAGCCTTACGGAAAATCTTTTACGTGTCCACCGAATGATACCTAAAACCATAGCGGCAATCACTATGATAATTATGGAAACCTTTCCAATTGTTCGTATTATGCTCCGTTTACTCTGCTGATCGTCATAATTTCTTTCCCAATCTTCAGGAATATGTACAGAAGAGGAAACCAAAACAACCTCATCGCCGTCAATGGAAATTTGGTATCTGCCCTGGCCTTTCTCCAGGGTATAATTCAATGTATCGGCATACACAAAAGTCCAATTTTTCCGGTTATCCAGCTTTTTCGGGGTAATGGATATCTCTTTCAGCTTTTCTCTTTCTTGTCCCAGGTCATTAATTAGCACAGAGTCAATTAAAATCTGGGCTTGTGCCTGTTCCATTGATGCGCCTTCCCTTTTTTCGGGAATTTTATGATAAGCTTTAAGCACATTTCCACTGACATCAATAACCGCACTATATTCTTCTGATCGTTCTTCAACTTTACCTTTTGTTTTCACTAACCTGACCGACCATCTTGGCGGCGGAAGGAAACTCCCAAGGTGTTTTTCATAATTTTCTTTCCCTCCTTCTTGCCAGATAAATTTATGCTGAAGTGTGGTTTCTTCAATCATGTTGCACAAAATCGTCCATTCACCGGGCTTAATGCCAAATTTTTCCACAAGCACTTTTGAAGCTATTTCAATGGCTTGTGATCTGGAAGCTTCTAATTTTGGTGCATCCTGGGTAAACGGAGTAAAAGTTAGCCATAGTACCAAACCGACAAAACCTGCAGGGATTAAAAATTTACCTAACGATTTTTTTTCGGGGCTGATTTCTATTTTCTCCTTGATTTCCTCAACTTTTAGAGCCGGTTTCCACGCGTCATTTCTCAACTCTTCCGGAATTTTTTTCCATTTTTTGTTCTTCAAACGAAAATACAACACCACCCAAAGAGGCACAAAGAAAAGAAGAATGACCATAATCCGGTCGAACCAGATTCCCGGAAAACTTGCTACCCACAACGGCAAGGATATCCAGAAAACATCGATAGCATAATGAGCAATAATTGCAGGAATCAACCCGTATCCTATATAGATCAACCCCATGATGACAAATGGAATTACCATTTCCAGCACACGGGCATATGAAGGCTGTTGCGGATAATTGGCATGGGCAGCCCCGAAAATAAAGGTCTGAAGTATTAGCACAAGAATAATCCAAAAATTTTTGTACTTCGAGTTGCGGGTAAGCAATACTATCCCTGCCAGCGGAACCGCACGGCAAAGGGCTTCTTCCCAGAAACCTGCCTGAAGTGAAATAGCAACCGAGTTAAACCACGGCATGTAATTGGCGAGAATATTTGGGTCTGACAGATTACCGGCCTGGCTCCACCAGCCGAAATGTTTGGTAACAACATAAAACAAGACATCAACCCCGATCATAATCACCATAAAAAGATAACCGGTCATGGTCTGGCCTAGCAAAGATAAAGAACCTCCGGCTTGGCTTCCCCATGCCCTCCAAAGCTGAACATGATGCGGAAAGGCCATTCTGCCCAGACCTTCTGCCGCTATAAAAGTAATGGTAATCATTGCTCCGATACCAAGAGCTCCAAGCAAGCTGTTAACAATTATGTTCGTTATAAAATTCCCGGCAGATGCTGAGGTATCGTAACTAAACCAGGATAACGGAATTACATTGAGAGACACCAAAAAAACCGAACCCAAAGCAATAATAGATCCCCAGATGACAGCCGGTTTCCATATTAGCTGACGACGGCGAAGCAAGAAAAATAATCCAATGATTACTCCTCCCAGTCCGTAAATTACTACAAGACCCACTGCCCCGAATGTAGCGACCAAATCGTTTTGGGATCGCATCTCGGTATAACGCCGGTCAAATTCTTCCGGAATCTTGACAAAATGCTTTACCTGTGTGAGTTTATCACCACTGACCATCAGCCGTAATCTGTACCTTCCTTCTCCAATCTGCTTATCATGACGCTCGTAAATAAAGGAATGATCTATCCTGCCGCTTTCCACTTCTTCTTTTGACTCCTCAACAAGTTCGTATCCGGCAAAGGTGACATTCCAGTGCTTTTGGGTTTCTTCTATGGCAATTTTTAATGCATCTTCTTCTTCAAGCGCCGCTCCTTTTTCTGAATCAGCCAGCTTTTCAAAAAAGCCGTAAATGTCACCTCTGGGCGTAAAATAAAAAGTAACTTCGTTTGTTTCATGCTCCATAAAATGCCTGACTTTCCAATTATATGAAGAATACAAACCGGATTCCAGCACTTCAGTAAACTTTTCAAGACCTCCGGCCTCCAGTTCAACAAAATTCTTGAAACGCTCATCGTTCGTAAAAACTGCTGCCGTTTTATAATCGTCAGGCCCCAATTCATAATTTCTTGCCAGTGATGAAGCTTTTTCCAGAGCTGTTTCACGATTCATTGTAATCTCCAGGCTGACAATAGGATTGGCTTTATCGAAATTAAAATAAGCATAGATTGCACTGACTATCGCAATTATAGCAAAAACAATCCACGTTATAGGTTTACGGAAGAATGTGGTGTATTTCATCAGCTTACATTAAAGTTAGACTGCATAAATTACAAAGTTTTGGCAATAAAACAAGAACATAGCTTCGCAAAGTAATTAAAAAGGTTAATACTATTCAAATGAAACTGCTAAATTTGAATGACTGTGGAATAAGGCAATTAGAAAGAGGCATAACTCATTGTATATCAGATTATGTTTTTGAACTTAGCCCCGACGGCTATCGGGGCGATCTCATGAACGAAGTGAGTAAATTCCGATACATATTAATTAAGTATAAGTAGCAAAACAATTAATAAACAAATAGTTAAAAATGAAAAAAATTGATTTTAAAAAGGAATACCGAACATTGTATTCGGCATCACAAAAGAAGGTTTCTTATCTGGAAGTGCCTGATATGAAATATATATCTGTGGATGGAAAAGGGGATCCGAATGAAAACCCCGAGTTTCAGGAAGGCATTGAGGCTCTTTATGGTACAGCCTATACCTTAAAGTTTATGTTGAAGAAAAATCCGGAACTTCAACTTAAAAACTATTTCGACTTTGTGATCCCACCTCTTGAAGCGATCTGGTGGATGGATGGGCAGGAATTTGATGTGGAGAAAAAGGATGAATGGAAATGAGCTTGTTTTGAACCCGTATTTGCCTAAATAAGAGTTAAAATCTGTACACAAATAATAATAAATACCATTGCGATAGGGTATATGGCTGCATAGGCAACGTGCGGGGTATTGGTCTCCGTCATAGAGTCTACGGCTGCTAAACCCGGTGTACTGGTCATACCTCCCGTTAAGACCCCTAAAATGATTAAAATATTCATCTTAAAGGTATAATGAGCAAATAAGGCACTTACAAACATTGGTATTACCGTTATGATCGCCCCGATATAAAATAACTTAATACCATAAACATGATAAGTATCTGCCAGATGTTCACCTGCATGAGTACCTACGGTTGCAAGAAAAAACAACAAGCCCAGTTGTCGTAATAGTTGATTTGCATTTCCCGACATGGTCCAGATAACAGGACCTGTTTTTCCAAAATATCCAAGAATCAATGCAACGATTAAAACGCCCCCGGTCAGACCCGGACTGAAAGTAAAGCTATCGGAAAAACTGATTTTTATTTTACTTAGCAGAACTCCCAGTACAATTCCTGCGGCAATAGGAAAGAAATTGGTGTTTGATAGTTTTCTATTGTCATTCCCCAGAAGACGGATTACTCCTTTCATGTTTTCCTTGTCGCAGGCAATCATTAGTTTATCACCAAAGCGAATGTGAGAGCTGAAGGATGGTGTTATATTGATACCGCTCCTGCGGATCCTGGTGATGGTAGCATTATAACCGGACAGCAAGTTCAGTTGTCCGATGGTTTTATTGATTACTTTTTTGTTTGTAACCAGAATAGACTGGACCTCATAATCTTTACCTAACGGTATTTCCTGGTTGGTTTCTGATCCGATGAGCAGTTTTATTTTTTCAAGAGCCTCTTCTGTTCCAACGGCTTTGATTAAATCGCCTTTATTTAAAGTTGTTTCTGAAGAAGGTGCAATTGCAGATGTTTCCGTTAAAACCCTGGAGATACTGGCACCGGTCATTGACCGTATATTAAGCTCACCTATGGTCTTCCCAAAAATAATCTGGTTTTCTACTATGAAATTCTTGCCTATTATTTCGGGATATTCTTCCAGGGTTTTCTTTTTTATTTCTTTTTCAGCGGTCTCGGTATTTACATGCAATAGTTTGGGTAAAAACCTGACGAACAATATTACGCCAATTACCCCAAATGGATAAGCAACACCATAACCTATGGATGCCAGGGAGGAATTTGTACTATCGATTGCAGCAGCCAATCCCGGAGTACTGGTTAAGGCGCCGGTAAACAGACCCACAGCAATTTTTGAATCTATCCGGAAGATAATAACCAGAATGGCTGTTGAAAGACCGGCAACAAGGATCAGGACAATTGGCATCAAAACCAGTTGTACCCCACTCTTTTTAAACGATTGAAAAAATCCCGGACCTGCCTGAATGCCAATGGTGAATATAAAGAGCAAAAGGCCTATGTTCTGAAAATCTATTGGCACCTGAACACCAAAGTGTCCAAAAACCAGGGCTACAAATATAACTGCTGATACATCAAGCGAAATTCCCTTAATTCTGATATTACCAAGAATAAAACCCAAAGAAATGATCAGAAACAGGGCGAAATAACTATTGGATAACAATTCCATAAGACGGTACAATCAAACCCTTTACGAATTCAGCCTGCAAAGTTATAAAATCCTTTGCTTCATCCCTAACCGGGTTAACCGGAAATTTTAATAACCAAGCCTCAAATATCTCAGAAAGTGATGCCTTTGGCAAAATAAATTTCTCCCTCTCAAAGAGATCCCCCCGGGAAAAGGGATGCCTTCTTCCGAAGCTCCGAAGGAATCCCTTTGGGAGAATGCCTTTGGCAGGCAAAATTTCGATCCCGGTAGCTATCGGGACAAATGATAAATAATAAAGTCGGTCTAAAAATGATTCATCGTTTACTATGCTGTCGGATGTTTCCATCCGACAGTTAATGAGCAAAATTTTAATTACTCCAGTATTCAATGTCAGGTGGAAACACCTGACATCATGTAAAAGAATGTGGTGAATTAGTTTCCATCTTTGTAAAATCAATTGAAACAGCAGAACGGAATAAGACGGTTGTAACGTAAAAACAACTTTAATAATTTTTTTTAATTGTTAATTTTTAATTGTTAATTGTTTAATTGTTTGTAAACCTCAAAACATTGAACTTAGCCCCGATGGCTATCGGGGTGATCTCATGATCCGCCATCCCGATAACTATCGGGAGGCGGAGAGTAAATTCCGATACATTAAAATAACATTTATATAGCCAAAAGTGAATCAAAATGAAATAAATGCAATAGCCTGGAAAGCATGCGATACTTTTCGCGGAGTGGTCGATCCTGCTGAATATAAAAATTACATTCTGGTATTTCTGTTTTTGAAATACTTGAGTGATGTGTGGAAAGACAAAGAGGAAGATTACAGAATCAAGTATAGTGGCGATGAGGTAAGAGTGAAAAGAGCATTAGGCAGATACAAATCTCGACTTGAGACCATCACACATTGGCAATCAGGATATAATTGGTAATACGTACGAATATCTTATTGCCCGTTTTGCAGGTGATTCAGGTAAAAAGGGTGATGAATTTTACACACCCGCCGAAGTATCCATGTGGTTGGCTAAACTGCTTAACCCTCAACCGGGTAACCGGTTTTATGATCCTGAATGTGGATCAGGGTCTTTGTTAATCAAAGTGGCAAATGAAGTAGGATCTGAAGATTTCTCATTGTATGGTCAGGAAAGCAATGGAAGTACCTGGGCATTGTGTAAAATGAATATGTTTTTGCATCAAAAAGATAATGCAAAGTTAGAATGGGGCGATACCATTAATAATCCAAAGTTGATTGAGGATGACAAATTAATGAAGTTTGATATTGTGGTTGCCAATTCTCCGTTTTCACTCGACAAATGGGGCGCTGAAAATGCCGGGGCTGATAAATTCAACCGTTTCTGGCGAGGCATCCCACCAAAGAGTACGGGAGACTATGCTTTTATCACTCACATGATTGAAAGCGCTTTGGATATAAACGGTAAAATTGGAGTAATTGTCCCTCGCGGAGTGCTTTTCAGAGGAGGGGCAGAAGGGAAAATCCGCAAACAGTTTATTGACGAAAACCTGTTGGAAGCTGTGGCCGGACTACCTGCAAAATTGTTTTATGGTACAGGTATTCCGGCTGCCATTATGATTTTTAAAAAAGCAAAAGAGACACAGGATGTGTTGTTTATTGATGCCGGCCGTGAGTACCAGGATGGTAAAAATCAGAATAAACTGAAGGATAAAAATATTGACTATATTGTAGCTACATACAAAAAGTTTGAAACTATAAATAAATACTCGTACCGGGCAAACATTGATGAGATTAATGTAAACGAATATAACCTTAATATTCCAATATATGTGGACACTTTTGAAGAAAAGGAAGAGGTAGATATTCCTGCTGTTCAGAGAGAAATCGAGGAGCTGGAAAAGGAATTAAAAGTGGTAAAAAGTGAAATGAACAAATATTTAAAAGAATTGGGGATATAATATGACAGTTCAATATTGCTCAGACCTGCATCTGGAATTTCGTGAAAATAAGGAATTCTTAAAATTAAATCCTATAAAACCCAAGGGCGAAATTTTGTTGCTGGCTGGTGATATTGTTCCCTTTGCAATATTAAATAAACATGCCGATTTCTTTGATTATGTTTCAGATCATTTCGAAATCACTTATTGGATACCCGGTAATCATGAGTACTATCATTTTGATTTGGCGGATAAATATGGCGTTATTAAAGAGGCGATCAGGAGCAATGTTTTTCTGGTGAATAACCAGTCCGTGCAACATCAAAACGTGAAATTTATTTTCTCCACATTATGGTCAGAAATTAGTCCCGCTCATCAATGGGCCATTCAACAAAACTTGTCTGATTTTCATGTTATCAAATTTAATGATGAACTTTATACTCCTTTGCATGCCAACCAACAACACAATGATAGCAAGCTATTTATTAAAGAGGCCGTAAATGAAAACGAGGCAAGTACAACCTTTATGATTACGCACCATGTACCTACGTTTTTACATTATCCGGAAAAATATAAAGATGATGAATTAAATGAAGCTTTTGCTACCGAGATGTATGATTTTATAGAACAATCCAATATTGACTTTTGGCTTTATGGACATCATCACTGCAATATCCCGGTCTTTGAAATAGGAACAACTCGCTTACTAACCAATCAGCTTGGCTATGTGAAATATAAGGAGCATATATCTTTTCAAAGAGTTGCTGTAGTTGATATTGATATAAAATAATAATAAAGCTGTGATTATCAGCATTATAAACTTATATTTGTATAATAAACATTAGCGGTTTATTATTAGTTTATATGTTTATTAATAATAATAAACATGGAAAAGTTTAACCTGAACAGCTAAATGACAAAAGAACAAAACATAACACAAGCCTTGCCCTCCGAAACAAAAGCAAAGAGTTGCTTTCACAACCCTTTGCCGATTGGGGACACCCCAATCCACTAATTATCTTTCTCTGTTTTCCGTACTGTCATTGAACGACTGAATTTTTAAGCTGTAAATAGCTGAATAACAAATATATTTTAATGTAATTTGTTTAAACTTGGGTGTCCCGAATTTTGGAGGGTTATGTTTGTAAGTAAAAAGAAGCGTAAAAGTGTGAGTAAGAACGTCCGGATTATTTATACAAACCGGAAGAGAAGAGAGAAATTTGCCTGGCAAAGAGGATATGGTGCATATTCAGTAAGTGCTTCACAATTAGACGTTATAAGAAATTATATCAGAAATCAAGACTCACATCATAAACGAAAAACTTTTACGGAAGAATATGAAGAAGTGGAAAAATGAGTATGGGTTTACAGATGATTGATGGTCTTTTTAAAGTACGCTAAAGCGCACTAATTCAGCTATTATTATATTTCATCCAACACCATGCTGAAGCATGGTGCTTGTTTTAATAAATTTTTAAACAAGTTATTAATCAGCTTAATGAAAAAAATTGAATTCGCATATTACATATTAATAATACAAAAATATGTTTCACAATATATATTGATATTCACTGTAATGCTTGAATAAAGACACAATAATTGATGATAAACTCTAATTGGTAAAAAATTGGCAAAAAACATCTGGAAATCTGTTTGAAAAATATTTTAAAATGTTGACAAATAACCAGTTGGGATGCCAAATTAATTGGCCAAATTTTTTGACCAAAAGGAAAAGAAAAGTCAACCTCATCAACCAACATTACTAATTATGGACACCCCATCATTTAAAGAAGATCACATATCACGAATACCTGCCCTGCAGTTTCTGCAAAAGGCAGGTTATCAGTATTTAACACCCGGGGAGGCTGATAACCATAGAGGGAATAAATTATCCGGTATATAGATTGGAAGAATCCTTCAAATAATGTTTTTCATGTTACAGAAAAATTTTCCTTTCAACGATAAGGCAGTTTTCAATCATACCGGCCCGATATTGTTCTATTCGTAAATGGCATTCCCTTAGTTATTATTGAAAGCAAAGAACAATCGGAAGTTGAAATTACCCAACAGGATAAATTGTTGTATTCTCTTTGCAAACCGGTCAGGTTACTGGAATTAAAGTAGCTGAATTCTTAATTTTGAAATTAAAAAATCAAAGAACCCTCTGTATCTTTTAATATTTAACCAGTTTAAAACTTTTGCCTAAAAACAGCCGGACAGTAGTGATTATCTTTATGTTTAAAATACATTATTTGGAATGAATTTTGCGGAAATTTTGATTGTTGGGCAAAATATCATAAATTTGTTTGTGATTAGAATAAATAAAGCTGTATAAACAAGATATGAACCGATTAAAAATAAAACATAAATCACAAAATTTGATTATCGGATATGTTTTGATATTTGGTTTATCGGTCCTTCCTGTTTTTGCGACAAAGCATATTACTAAAATTCAGGGGAATAAAGTTCTCCCCGATACATTAACGAATAACAGGATAAATGATACAATACGGCTGGAAGGTACCAGCGTATCATATACAACCGCTTCAACAACAATACCTCCGGGACCTGCATTATTTTCGGATCTGAAAAAAGATTTCAAGATCTATCCTAATCCCGTAAAGAACATGTTGAACCTTACATTTAATGCGGACAGGGCATTGGATGGAATTTTACTGATCAGGGATATACTGGGTAAAGAGGTAAAAAGGTTTAGTTTTGAAATATCTCCCGGGAGTAATCGATTTTCCTTTCCTGTAGATGATTTCTATAAAGGCATCTATTTTGCAGAGTTCTATACTCTGAAAAAACGAATTCTAACCAAAAAAATCATCAAAGAATAGAACAAATTGAGGTAATGGTAGTAAAAGCGGTTTTTCTTGAAACGTTAATACCATTAGCCTGTTTTGCATTCTTATATTCCATCCCCCAAGATTTTCGTGATTATATCCTTTTGCTGTATTATTAGTGAAGCATTAATTTTCATTCAGGGGGAATCAATGAATGATTGTTTTTCCTAAATAAAAAATCAAATCAATTTAGTACCTTGGAAAAAATTATTTCACCCATGAAAGCTAAAAGAATCATTTCATTAAAGTTATTTCTCCCTTTAATTTTTTGTTTGTTTATAGGCCTCTCATATTCCGGTTACGGCCAGGAACACAACAAGGATCAGGTTCCCGGAAAAGATAAGACTGAAGTTGTACAACACGAGGCTGAAGAACATACTGATCAGGAGGTTCATGATGAGGGAAAACATGGCCCCGATTTATCATCGTTGTTTTTCATTATTATCGCCTTGATCATTGGTGCTGCCGTAAGGCATTTTTTACGAAAAAGTCCGCTGCCTTTTACGGTTATGTTACTTCTGTTTGGTTTAGGTCTGGGTATGGCAACGCGTGTTGGCTGGTTTGATTCCTGGAATCTTGGATTTGTACATCTGAATTTAAGTTTTTTCAGTAAATCGATTGCATGGGCCGGAAAGATGGATCCTCATTTGATTCTTTTTATTTTCTTGCCTATACTGATCTTTGAGGCAGCTTTTGCACTGGATGTTCATACGTTCAGAAGGACTTTTACTAATGCTTCCATTCTTGCTATTCCCGGAATAATTTTGGCTATGGTTTTAACAGCTGCTCTTGTTATTGGTTTGGATAAAGCTGGAATAGGACTTGTGGGCTGGGGCTGGACTATTGCATTGATGTTTGGTGCAATAGCGAGTGCTACTGACCCGGTTGCGGTTGTAGCGTTGTTGAAGGAATTAGGTGCAAGTAAGAAACTGGGTACACTTATCGAGGGAGAATCCTTATTGAACGACGGAACAGCCATTGTTCTTTTCATGGTTTTCCTTCTGAGTTTCACCGGTGAGGCATCCGGTTCTCCGATACTTGAATTTTTCCGTGTTGCATTTGGAGGTATCCTTTTAGGATTAATCATAGGAGGACTTACCATTTCATGGGTTAGAAGGGTTTTTAATGATGCCCTTGTTGAGATCAGTGTCGTTATTATGGCTGCATATATTACATTTTTTATTTGCGAACATTTCTTCCATGTATCCGGTGTGCTGGGTCTGGTTACCCTCGGTTTGGTAATGGCAAGCGTTGGACGTACCAGAATAAGTCCGGAAGTTGAGCACTTTCTCCATGAATTTTGGGAATTAGCCGCCTTTATTGCTAATACTTTAATCTTTTTAATCGTTGGTGTGGTGATAGCCCAACGAACAGTTTTTACCGGAAAAGATTTTCTTATTCTTGGAATTGTTTATATTGGTATCCATATTATCCGTGCAATTATAATAGGAATATTCTATCCGTTTATGAAGAGGATTGGATATGGCCTGTCGGTAAAAGAATCATATGTTTTATGGTGGGGTGCGCTACGCGGAGCAATTGGTCTTGCCCTGGCATTAATTGTTGCAGGGGAAGAATCAATACCCATTCAAATAAGGGACCAAATTCTTTTTTTAACTGCCGGTTTAGTAACCCTTACATCGTTAGTTAATGCAACCACTATTAAAATTTTGGTTAATAAGCTTGGTTTAACCAAAGTTTCACCGGCCATAGCCCTGATGCGCTCCAATGCAAACCAGTATCTCAGACAGAGCACCGAAAATGCGGTTGAAAAATTGAAGGAGGACCGGTTTCTGAGCCGTGCTAACTGGACTGCGGTAAAAGAATACCTTCCCCAAAGTGCCGAAAGAATTAGTACGGAAAACATTAAAATAGAAACCATCGCTGAAACCCGTCGAAGGATACTTGAAAAAGAAAAAAGCAGTTATTGGCATCAATTTAGAGATGGATTACTTGGTCCCGTTGCAGTACGGAGGTTATCAGAGACGATTGACGACATTCTTGATGCCGGAGGAATGATCCCCTTATCGGAAAGAAAAGACCTGGAGGAATCCTGGAAAACACCAAAATTATTAACTTGGTTGCAATCGATGCCGATGGCCGGGAGGATGACAAAACGGACTTTTTTTGAAAGATTATCCGTTAGTTATGATAGTGCCAGGGGATTTGTTGAGGCTCAGGAAGAAGCACTGAAATTGGTTGAAAGCATGTACAGAAGTCTTAAAACCGATGATCAGATGAATGATGAGGAAGAAGAAAAAACCCTTGGAATTATTGAAGAAGAGATCAATGAAAACAAAATTCATGGGCAAACATTTATTAGAAACATTCGGAAAAATTTTCCTGAAATTTATTCCGCGATTGCTACAAGACAAGCCATACGTTCTATGTTGAATTATGAACGAAGGACAGTAGAAAGATTACAAAAGAATGGAAGGATTGAAAGCGGTGAAGCCAAAAAGATGATTTCCGGAATTGAAGAAAGGATGAAAAAGTTAATGGATTCACCACTATCGGTATCCTTACCCGATGCAGTGGAATTACTGAAAGATGTGTCATGGTTAAAGGATCTTGAACCGGGAGTTTTAAGCCAGGTAGTGAGTCATTTTCAAACCAAAGTATATTCGGTTGGAGAGAAAATCATTCGTGAAGGTGGTTCAGGCGACGGATTTTTCTTTATTGCAAGAGGGACTATAAAAGTAACGGTTAAAGAAAAGGTGGTGGATATTATAGGCCAGGGAAATTTTATTGGCGAAATGGCTGGATTGACTGGTTTACCAAGGACAGCAGAAGTATCTGCCGAATCGCCTCTAACGGTCTTGTGGATGTCATCAGCCAATATGCATTCCATCATGAAAGCATCAGAGAAACTTGAAAAACGGCTGTGGCGAATTGGAGGGTCTCGCATGGCTGAAAATTTATTAGTGCAAATAGAACCCTATAAACATTGGCGGCAGTCTCAGTTGAGGAACTTGTTATCCAAGGGATTGGTAATTAATCCAGGCGAAAGTCCTGATATGGACCTTAAAGATAAAATTGTTATTCTCTTGACCGGAAGAGCTATTCCAAAAGACAAAGGCAAAAAAGAGATTAAAGCGCCGGCTATTTTAGAAACCACAGGGATGAATTTTAACAAGGATTGCCTGATATTTGTATGTTAAATATTAATTTCTACTTTTGCGAGACAATTTTTTTGATGGGATTTGAAAAAGATGAGGAAATATACAATTCCGATCAAAGAATTAGGGTTGGGAAAGCACGAGTTCAATTTTAAAATTGATTTCAGGTTCTTTGAGTATTTTGAAAATTCAGAGATAAAAGAGGGCAATCTTTCGGGGAAGGTAACGGTGAATAAAAAACCGCCGGTAATTGAGTTGCATTTTAACATTCAGGGAGAAGTGAATATAACCTGTGACCGGTGCCTGGAATGTTTTAATTTCCCCGTTCAATATACCGGAACTGTTTTTGCAAAATTTGGTGAGAGTAACGAAGAACTTACAGATGATATGATTTTTCTTTCCACAGAAGATCACGAAATTAATATATCTCAAATTTTTTTTGATTTTATCTGCCTGAGTTTACCCTATAAACGAATACATCCAAACGGGAAAAACGGAAAAAGCCTTTGTAATAAGGAAATGTTGAACAAACTAAACAAATTTCTTATCAGGAAAGAAAATAAAATTGACGAAGATCCAAGATGGGCTCCGTTAAAGAAAATAAAATTAATTGAAAATGGCACATCCAAAAAGAAAAACATCCAAGCAAAGAAGAAATAAGCGCCGGACACATTATAAAGCTACTGTCCCCACCACTATTGCTACCTGTCAAAATTGTGGCGCAACTGTTCTGTATCATAGGGTTTGCCCGGAGTGTGGGTATTACAGAGGAAAGTTAGCTATCGAAAAAGAAGTTACGGCTTAGTTCATTACTATTAACCTTCAACTCACTTTTATGAGAATAGGTATTGACGTAATGGGTGGTGATTATGCACCTGAAGCTACCGTTTTGGGTGCAATCCTTGCTTTGAAAGAATTAACACCCGACGACAAATTAGTCTTGATTGGTGATGAAAAAAGAATCCAGGGCATTTTAGAACGTGAGCATGTGCCCTCTTCCAGATTCGATATTGCTCATACTGAAGTGTTTATTGAAATGGGAGATCATCCTGCAAAAGCCTGGGCTTTAAAGACAAATTCCAGCATAAGTATTGGCTACAAACTTCTGAAAAATGGTGAAATTGATGGATTGGCGAGTGCAGGGAACACCGGGGCAATGTTGATAGGGCTTCGTTATACTGTAAAAGTTATTGAAGGAATTATTCGACCTGCAATCGCATCTTCAATACCAACCGTGGAGGGCAAACCCGCAATTCTATTGGATGTTGGGATAAATCCTGATTGCCGGCCTGACGTTCTTTTTCAATATGCTATTCTGGGATCGCTATATGCTGAACATGTCTGGAATACTGAAAATCCCAGGGTCGGTTTGTTAAATATCGGATTAGAGGAGACAAAAGGCAATTTGGTCTCAAAGTCAGCGTATGAATTAATGAAAGGAACTAAAGAGTTTAATTTTATTGGCAATGTTGAAGGAAATAATTTTTTCAGCAATGAAAAAGCCGATGTGATTGTATGTGACGGTTTTGTGGGAAATGTTGTATTGAAGGAAGCGGAAGCTTTTTATACAATGGTGAGAAAGCGGAAAATAAAAGATGAATTCTTTGAACGGTTTAATTTTGAAAATTACGGTGGAACACCTGTCCTTGGAGTTAATTCAAATGTAATCATCGGTCATGGCATTTCCAATGATAAAGCCATAAAAAATATGATACTGTACACAAAAAGTGTTATTAATGCGAAATTAACGGATAGAATTAAAGAAGCTTTTAAATAATGGAAAGCATCAGAGCGTCGATAACAGGAATAAATTGCTGGGTTCCCGAATACAGGCTATCCAATGATGAACTGGCTTCCATGGTGGATACATCAGATGAATGGATAATGCAAAGGATTGGTATTAAAGAAAGACGAATTTTGAAGGGGGAAGCCCGGGGATCTTCATATATGGGAGAAAAAGCGGTTAGAGGATTGCTGGAAAAGACAGGAACATTACCAGAGGAAGTGGAGTTGATGATTTGTACAACCGTTACACCTGACAGAATGTTTCCGGCAACGGCTAATATCATCAGTGATAAAGTAGGAATAAAAAATGCCTGGAGTTTTGATATGAATGCAGCTTGTTCAGGATTTATTTACACGCTTGAAACAGCTGCAAAATTTATTGAATCAGGCCAATATGAAAAAGTGGTGGTAGTTGCTACGGATAAAATGTCTACTATTACCGATTACACCGACCGTACCACCTGTCCGCTTTTCGGAGATGCTGCCGGTGCTGTTCTGCTTGAATCAACCAACGAAGATGTAGGAATTGTGGATCATATTTTTCGCACCGATGGTTACGGACGCCATCATCTGCATATGAAAGCAGGCGGTTCTGAAAGACCGGCATCTTTTGAAACGCTTATGGATAGGGAACACTTTATTTATCAGGAAGGGCAAACGGTATTCAAATTTGCTGTTTCAAAAATGGCTGATGTTTCAGTCGAAATGATGCGTAAACACAATATTACTCCGGAAGACCTGGCCTGGTTGGTACCACACCAGGCAAATATGAGAATTATTGAGGCTACTGCCCGACGGATGGGGATAAAGAAAGAACAAGTGATGATCAATATTACCAGATACGGAAACACTACCACTGCTACTATACCATTATGCCTTTGGGAATGGGAGGACCAGTTAAACAAAGGAGATAATATTATTTTAACGGCTTTTGGTGGTGGGTTTACCTGGGGGTCGATTTACCTGAAGTGGGGCTATGACGGAAAAAAGAAAATAAAGAATAATTAAACGTATCGGAATTTACTCTCCGCCTCCCGATAGTTATCGGGATGGCGGATCATGAGATCGCTCCGATAGCCATCAGGGATAAATTCAATGTTTATGGCTTGATAATGGATAATTTCATTATACTTTGTATTTTTAAGTCGGCAATCTTCAGTCGGGCCGACTATTAACTAATTATTTATGAAATCTGAAAATTAAGGTTTTTTTTAATCAATTTGTGAAACTATGTTCTTATCTTTAGTGCATTAAACGAAACAAAAATTCATTTTAATTCCATGGCAAAGAATAACGAGACTGAAAACAATGCAATAAACCTGATTGGTATTGGTACGGAAATTACAGGGGATATTAATTCCATTGGAGATATCCGTATAGATGGAACATTATACGGCAATTTAATAACAAAAGGGAAAGTGGTTATCGGCGAAACAGGAAAGGTAAAAGGGGAGATTTCTTGTAAAAATTTTGATGTTTCCGGTACCGTTGAGGGGAAATTGATCGTTTCTCAATTATTATCATTGAAAGTTACTGCCCGGGTGAACGGTGACATGCAAACCAATAAGTTGGCCATTGAACCGGGATCTAAATTTACCGGGAATTGCAATATGAGTGAAGAAATAACTCTACATGAACCAACAAAACAAACATTCAAACAGGAATTCAAACCAGCGAAAGAACAAAAAACAAATTAATCCCTATGTGAAATACTCTAATATAGCGCTCCAAATGATTGTTATTATTTTGCTTGGAGTGTTTGGAGGTTTAAAACTAGATGAGATTGTACACTTGGGATTTCCGCTATTTATTGTTCTTTTTTCAACACTTTCGTTTTTTCTGGCAATATATATAGCAATAAAAGACTTCCTTTAATTTTAATAAAATCCTAAATCATCTTGAGCCCATTAAAAAAATTTATTGTTAAGGGAATTTTAATCACTCTTTTACTTGCTGTAATTGGTTATTTTCTTTTTGCCGGGGTATTTAATCCGTATTACCAGGTTATTCTACCTTTTGTTCTTTTATTTATTTTCCTGTTCACCACGGTAATTCATACAATATTATTAAAGACAGCCCGAAAGAAACCAAAGAAATTAGTTAACCGGTTCTTAATGCTGACAGGATTGAAAATGATGATTTATCTGTTATTTATGATTATTTATCTGGTAATTAGTAAGCAGGATTCAGCACCCTTCTTACTTACTTTTCTTATTGTCTATTTGGTTTTCTCCATTTTTGAAATATTATCCATTCTTTCCCATTTAAAAAGAGTTACTCATCATTAAATTCCTTGTTTCCGGCAGATTTTAATCTTTTTCATTATTTTTGTTAATGTTCAAAAATTATTAAATGACTTGCAATTCTGGATTTTCAGCAATATTTGTTATTATTATTTTTTTAAACCTATCTCCTGCTTTTGGTTATATCATTGCTTTGCAAGAAACAGAGGAACATACACATCAGGCAGAAAGTGAAGAACAAAATAAAGAATTTAAACCTGGCGATTTCATCTTTGATCATATAAAAGATGCTTACGATTGGCACATTCTAACCTATAAGGATTTTCATTTAAGCATTCCCTTACCTGTTATCGTTTATAGTAAGACAAAAGGGTTAAATGTTTTTCTTTCCAGCAAGTTCCACCATGGTCACGATTCATACAAAGGGTTTAAAATTGCACATGAGGGAAAGTATGAAGGGAAGGTTGTAGAACTTATGGAGGATGGTACGGATACCCGGCCTATAGATTTATCCATTTCAAAAAACGTTTTTGCGATTTTTATTTGTATTATCCTGATGTTGTGGGTTTTTATTTCAGTGGCAAGGGTGTATAAGAACAACCAGGGTAAAGCCCCCAAAGGCCTTCAGAATTTTGTAGAACCTATTATCCTTTTTATACGGGACGAGATTGCAATACCTTCCATAGGGGAAAAGAAATATGAGAAATTTATGCCATACCTTCTTACCCTGTTTTTCTTTATTTGGATAAACAACATGATGGGTTTGATACCCATTTTCCCGGGTGGCGCCAATGTTACAGGTAATATCACAGTAACAATGGTTCTGGCAGCCTTTACTTTTGTTGTTACAGCGATTAATGGAAATAAATTTTATTGGCAGGAAATTTTCAACTCTCCGGAAATTCCTTTTTGGCTGAAGATACCTCTCCCTCTTGTACCGATTATTGAAATCATCGGGATGTTAACCAAACCGTTGATTCTGATGATCCGTCTTTTTGCAAACATCACTGCTGGTCATATTATTGCACTTGGCTTTTTTGCTCTTATTTTTGTTTTCGGTGACATGCAGGTGACGTTAGGATTCGTTGTTTCACCCTTATCTATACTATTTACAATATTTATGACCTTTCTTGAGCTTCTGGTAGCCCTTATTCAGGCATATGTTTTCACCTTATTATCTGCTTTGTATTTTGGTATGGCAATAGCAGAACATCATTAATATATTTTTAACCAAATCTATTTTATTATGATCACTTTATCAGTTTTATTACAGGTCGCTGCTGGTTCAGCTTTGGGCAAATTGGGCGCTGCATTTGGAGCAGCAGCTACAGCTATGGCTGCGAGTATGGGTATCTCGCGGATAGGTGCGACAGCAGTTGAATCTATTGCCCGCCAGCCCGAAGCAGCAGGAGACATACGTGCCAATATGATCGTTTCGGCAGCTCTGATTGAAGGAGTTTCTTTTTTCGCGGTTGTTGTCTGTTTGCTGATTCTTTTCACAGAGTAAGAAAAAGATTAAGGCTTTGCAGTTCAACGATTGGTTGAACTGTAAAGTTTTTATTAAAAAATGGTTTAAGAAAATATTCAAACGTTAAATATGGAACTTGTTACTCCGGGATTTGGTTTACTATTTTGGATGATTATATCCTTTGGACTTGTATTGTGGATACTTAAAAAATTTGCCTGGAAACCCATTTTAAATGCTTTGAAGGAGCGGGAACATTCTATCGAGGATGCCTTGTTATCGGCCGAAAAAGCTCATGAAGAAATGATGAAACTGGAGGCTGATAATGAAGCTATGATCAGGAAAGTAAAAGTCGAGAGGGATGGCCTGCTAAAAGAAGCCAGACAGGTAAAAGAAAAAATGATTCAGGAGGCCAAAGAACAGGCCTCTGAAGAAGCCGGTAAAATCATTGAGGCAGCCCGTTTAAGCATTGAAAATGAGAAAACGGCAGCTATTGCAGATATTAAAAACCAGGTTGCAACATTCTCTGTTGAGATTGCCGAGAAAATTTTAAAACAAAAACTTGCCGGGAAAGAGGATCAAAAAGAATTGATAGATAAACTCTTAAACGAAATTAAGTTTAATTAACCTGTAAACCGGTTCGATAGATTTGATGATTAGGTCTTTATAATGAACGACAGCAAAATTGCAGTAAGATACGCAAAGGCACTTTTTTTGTCGGCTAAAGAAAAAAAGGTGTTGGATAAGGTCCATAATGATGTTGTCTTTGTGCTTGATATATGCCGGCAGGTAAGTGAATTAACGGACTTGTTTCATAGTCCGATAATTCCCGCGTCAAAGAAAAAGGTTATTGTGCGTGAAGTGTTTAGACCGGATGTAAATAAACTTACCCTTAATTTCCTCGACCTGATCATATTAAACAAAAGAGAAACATTTATTCCGGATATTATATGCAGATTTATTAGTGTGTATAAGAAGCACAAAGGAATTACTTCAGCCACATTAACAACGGCAACTCCGGTTGACCGTGAAGTCAGGAACAGAATCATCGATTTAATTGACAAAGCTTATAAAACAAAAGTCGATTTGGCTGGTAAGGTTGAAGAGAGTCTGATAGGAGGTTTTGTTTTGAGAATAGAAGATCATTTGTTTAATGCAAGCGTATCTTCAGAGCTAAAAAAAATTAAAAGAGAACTAACAGGAAAATACTAACCTGATTAAAACATATTTAATAATGATTCACATTAAACCGGCAGAAGTTTCAAAAATCCTTAAAAAACAACTGGAAGGAATTCAACTGGATATTGAACTTGAAGAGGTTGGGACTGTTTTACAGGTTGGAGATGGCATTGCCAGGATTTATGGGTTATCAAACGTTCAGGCAAATGAACTAATCGAGTTTGAAAATGGAATAGAAGCTATTGTTTTAAACCTTGAGGAAGATAATGTTGGTGCCGTTCTTTTAGGTTCATCCGAAGAAATAAAAGAAGGAGATATTGTTAAAAGAACCGGAAGAATTGCCTCTATCCATGCAGGAGAAGGACTTCTGGGGCGTGTTATATCAACCATGGGTGAACCATTGGATGGTAAAGGTCCTATTCAGGGGAAGACATATGAAATGCCTCTTGAAAGGAAAGCACCGGGAGTGATCTTTCGGCAACCTGTAAATGAACCCATTCAAACCGGTATAAAGGCTATTGATGCTATGATACCGATTGGCAGGGGACAGCGCGAATTGATTATTGGTGACCGTCAGACCGGGAAAACAGCCATTGCTATCGACACCATAATAAATCAGAAAGAATTTTACAAGCAAGGGAAGCCGGTTTATTGTATTTATGTAGCCATTGGACAAAAGGGCTCAACGGTTGCAAGCATTTTCAAGACTCTCGAGGATTATGGAGCAATGGATTATACGATCATTGTTTCCGCTAATGCTTCCGATCCGGCTGCATCCCAATTTTATGCACCGTTCGCGGGAGCAGCATTAGGTGAATTTTTTAGAGATACAGGAAGGGCTGCCTTGATAATATATGATGATTTGTCTAAACAGGCAGTTTCTTACCGCGAGGTTTCCCTTCTTTTAAGACGACCTCCGGGACGGGAGGCTTACCCTGGGGATGTATTCTATCTGCATTCGCGCTTGCTTGAAAGAGCTGCGAAAATTATTGAATCCGACAAAATTGCTTCTAAAATGAACGATATTCCTGACTCCATCAGGCATATGGTTAAAGGGGGTGGTTCACTAACAGCATTACCCATCATTGAAACACAGGCAGGGGATGTTTCCGCTTATATTCCAACCAATGTTATTTCCATTACGGATGGACAGATATTTCTGGAAACCGACTTGTTTAATACCGGTATTCGACCTGCTATTAATGTGGGTATTTCGGTTTCCCGTGTTGGGGGTGCTGCCCAGATCAGAGCAATGAAACAGGTTGCCGGAACCCTGAAACTCGATCAGGCTCAATACCGCGAACTGGAAGCTTTTGTAAAATTCGGTTCCGACCTGGACGCCGCAACCCTTGCCATTCTGAATAAAGGGGCTAAGAATGTTGAAATCCTGAAACAAGGACAGTATTCACCTGTCCTTGTCGAAAAACAAGTTGCCATTATATTTTGCGGAACAAAAGCATTGCTTAAAAATGTCCCGGTTGAAAAAATAAAAGATTTTGAAGTAGAATTTATCGAGTATCTTGAACTAAAACATCAAGAAATTTTGGATTCCATTAAGGAAGGAACACTTACCGGTGAAACAGCAAATACCCTGGAAAAAGTTGCCCTGGAAATAGCTTCCAAATATCAAGATATTGACTAAATTAACTGATTTCCATTGAGATATCTACATGGAAAGCCTGAAAGAAATACGTACAAGAATTGCAAGTGTAAGATCGACACGGAAAATTACCTCTGCTATGAAAATGGTTGCCGCTTCGAAACTCAGAAAGGCACAGGACAGAATCATTCAATTAAGGCCATACGCCAATAAACTCCATGAGGTACTGGCAAGTCTCAACGAAGATATTCAGGAAAATGAGGAAAATATCTTTACATCCGAAAGAGAACTGGAAAAGGTATTGATCGTGGTTGTTACATCAAACCGGGGATTATGTGGGCCTTTTAATGCCAATGTAATAAGGCAATCGTTAGAATTAGCACATGAAACTTACACGGACCTATTGCAAAAAGGAAATCTTCAATTTCTAACCATCGGTAAAAAAGGAACGGAATTACTGAAATCGAGGAAATACCAGATTGTTGCTTCGTATAATGAATTGTTTGATGATCTGAGTTTTGACAAGGTGGCTCCGTTAGCTGAGCAAACCATAAACGATTTTCTGAATGCTAAATACGATAAAATTGAATTGGTTTACAACCAGTTTAAGAATGCTGCTGTTCAAATTCTAACCGTTGAACAATTCTTACCCATTGAGATAGATTTGACACATGATAAAGAAACCGGAAACTTGGATTATATATTTGAACCTGATAAGGATCACATCATTAAAAAAATAATACCCCGGGCTTTAAAAATACAATTTTACAAGGCAATATTGGATTCTTATGTTTCCGAGCAAGGCGCCAGGATGACGGCCATGCACCAGGCAACCGATAACGCTACAGAATTGATACGTGAATTAACCCTCCATTACAATAAAGCCAGACAGGCAGCTATTACAAAAGAAATACTCGAAATTGTCGGTGGTGCCGAAGCGTTAAGAGGATAGCAGGCAATGATTTTATATTATTATCTCTCAATTGTTTTTGCAAAGTTTTTATCATTTATAGTTATATCAACAAATGCCTATTAAAGAAATGTCTAAAGTGCCTAAAATGCCTAAAGTTTAAAATGTCTAATAGAATAAGTGCCTAAAATGCATAAATAAAATATGGTTCATCCGGAAAATGAGTAGGTGTCAGTTGGAATAATGCCTGCCCTGTGAAATGCAACGTGGGAGCTATTTCTACAGGGGAAAAATGGAAAGAAAAAATATTAACAGAGAGTTTAAACAATTACGAGTTTGGAATAATTCAGTTGAATTGTATATCCTCACATTTAAGTTATTATCAAAATTCCCTTATGAACTGAAGAAAACAGTATCTAATTATTCGCTGAACGCTCATGAAGATATTGATTCTTCTCATAGCCTCAGTAGAAATATTGCAGAAGGATATTATAAAGAGATTATTGTAAACTGAATAGTTACAATATTTAATCATGTACACTTTAAAATCTTCCCAGGCAACCATTAACCAGGCCATTTCAGGTCTGGTATTTAATTCCGAACCAAAAGAACTGTACGACCCCATACGTTATATTTTGTCTTTGGAAGGAAAACGACTGCGCCCTTCATTAGTATTAATGGCTTGCAATCTGTTTTCAGATAATGTTGAGGATGCAGTTTATCCTGCCATAGGCCTGGAAATTTTTCATAATTTCACACTATTGCATGATGATATCATGGACAAAGCGACTGTACGCCGGAATAATCCTACCGTTCATGCCAGGTGGAATGAGAATATTGCGATTTTGTCGGGCGATGTGATGTCAATTTTGGCTTATGAATATATTTCCAAATGCCGGCCTGGTGTTTTGCTCGATGTAACCGGAATTTTCACTCAAACGGCCCTTCAGGTATGTGAAGGACAGCAATATGATATGAATTTTGAAAAAGCCAAAAGAGTCAGTTTGGAAGGGTACTTAAAAATGATCGAATTAAAAACATCCGTACTGATTGCATCGTGTTTGAAAATTGGTTCGATTATTGGCGGAGCAACAACAAAGGATGCTGATCTGATGTATGATTTTGGCAAAAACCTCGGGTTGGCTTTCCAACTGCAGGATGATGTTCTGGATGTATATGGAGACCCAAAGATTTTCGGAAAAGAAACGGGAGGTGATATTGTTGCCAATAAAAAAACATTTCTTCTAATAAAAGCTTTTGAGTTGGCTGATGGTGCAATATTTGAAAACCTCCAACATCAGATTGAACGGAAACATTTTGATCCTAAAGATAAAATTAAAGCGGTGAAAGCCATTTATGATGAACTTGGGGTCAGAGATCAGGCTGACGACCTGGTGAAGTCATTTTATCAGAAAGCCTTCCGGAATCTTGATAAAGTAAGTGCAGAAAAATCCAGGAAGTCCGAGTTGATAAAGCTGGCAGAAGGTTTGATGAAGAGGGAAAATTAGCTCGTCCCCTCGCTCCTCGCGTTATTAGGTGGTAATTAAGCTGTTTTACTTTTATTTTTTTTTCCGATAAGGCAAATAGATATAACAGTTTCTTTAGGTGGAGAACTGCCTGCTGCCACTATTATGTTTTCGGTTCTCTGGCATGGATGTCTATGGCACAAACCGCTTGAAGGGTAAAGATTAATAGTAAGGGTACGACAGAATTTTCTCGTAGTCCGACTTCAGATCGGGCTACGAGTAATAATAAAAAACTGAGGTTTTAAAATGTGCCCTTTCCAGCCGAATACAATTCGGCTCTACATCCTATTCACTGTGATACGTTCTCAGCGCTGTGCACTACGCCCTTTGCGCTCTGCTCCACGCACTCTATGCTCCTCACCCAACAATTTAGCAATGTGACAATTCTATGTCGTCCTCTTCACTGCTCACTCATCATGCTTGGCAAACCACTGGACATCCAAAAGAACACCGATAGTCACCACAAGCTGATCATACTTACCAACGATGTATTTAAGTTCACCAAAAAAATCCATTTGTTCAGAAAATTTCATGTAGGTTCCTGCTCCAACATTTAAACCTAATCTGTTATCGGAAAAATTTTCCAGGTAAAATTCATCTCCAAGATACTTTGACTTTACAAAACTTATATTTAATCCTCCAAGTCCATAAAATTCAAAACGGTCCAGATAATTAAAAACATAATGTGCATCTAAATCAAACATTATTAAACTCGTTCTCCTATCACCGTATTCCAGTTTGTCTTTTTTTGGTAAAACATAAGTAAAACCCGGTGAGAGGTGGAATGGTTGGTTTAATTCATAGATTCCGGTCAGGTTTATTCCAGGATTTCCGGTACGGACATGGTGATATTCATAACCTGTACCGAAAACAAGACCTCCTCCAACCTTCGTAAATTGGGCATTAAGCGGGAGACTTACTGAAAGGGGGAAAAAGAGGACAGACAGATAAAGAAATTTTAATTTTATCATTTCAGTTTTTTCATAAAAATACAAAAAATATCCAGGAAAAATCTGAAATTTGACGAGTGAAATAATTCTTCAATTCTTTTCGATTTTTAAAATAAACATCTTAGTTGATCAGGAATGAATCTTATCTGATTATGATTGTATGAACATTAGTAATTTAATTGTTAAAAAAAATTAAATTTGTACATTCTGAAAATTTTACACACACTATAAAAATTACGCGTATGCCGAATAACGTTGGTATTATCAGTCAGGTTATCGGTCCGGTTATTGATGTTATATTTGAGAGGGAAGGCTTGGAACTCCCCAACATTTTTGATGCTCTTGAAATAATAAAGCCTGATGATCAAGTACTTATTGTTGAATGTCAGCAACATATCGGAGAAAACACGATCAGGGCTATTGCTATGGATTCCACAGACGGTCTTCAGAGAGGATTGGAAGTTGTTGCTACCGGAGCGCCAATACGGATGCCTGTCGGTGATCAGATCCTCGGACGTTTATTGAATGTGATAGGCGAACCCATTGATGGCCTTGGGGAGTTGGATAAGACCAAAGGGTATCCGATTCATAGTAAGCCCCCTAAATTCGAGGACCTTTCTACAGAAAAGGAGGTTTTATTTACAGGTATTAAAGTAATTGACTTAATCGAACCTTATTCCAAGGGGGGTAAAATCGGATTGTTTGGTGGTGCCGGGGTTGGCAAAACCGTTATTATTCTTGAATTAATCAATAATATTGCAAAAGTTTACACCGGATTATCGGTATTCGCAGGTGTGGGGGAAAGAACCAGGGAGGGAAATGACCTTCTTCGTGAAATGCTGGAAGCCGGAGTTATTACCTATGGTGAAGAATTTCTGAAAAGCATGAAAGCCGGAAGTTGGGATCTTACAACGGTTGACAGGGAAGTGCTTAAGGAATCAAAACTGGCACTTGTTTTTGGTCAAATGAATGAGCCTCCCGGTGCACGTGCGAGAGTTGCTCTTTCCGGATTGTCCCTGGCTGAATATTTTCGTGATGGAGACAAAAAAGGAGAAGGAAGGGATATCTTGTTTTTTATGGATAATATTTTCCGGTTTACCCAAGCCGGATCTGAGGTTTCTGCCCTCTTAGGACGTATGCCTTCGGCAGTAGGCTACCAGCCTACGCTGGCAACCGAGATGGGCGAGATGCAGGAAAGAATCTCTTCCACAAAACATGGTTCCATAACCTCGGTTCAGGCAGTTTATGTCCCTGCAGATGACCTGACTGATCCAGCTCCGGCAACAACCTTTGCCCACCTCGATGCCACAACCGTTTTAAGCCGGAAAATTACTGAATTGGGTATTTATCCGGCTGTTGATCCACTTGATTCGACTTCAAGAATATTAACACCCGATATCGTGGGGAAAGATCATTATATAACTGCACAGCGGGTAAAGGAAATACTCCAGAGGTATAAGGTACTTCAGGATATTATTGCTATACTCGGAATGGATGAATTATCAGAAGATGATAAGCTGGTTGTTCACAGAGCCCGGAGAGTACAGCGATTCCTTTCACAACCATTCCATGTAGCCGAACAATTTACCGGGGTTGCCGGAACTTTTGTAAGTATTAAGGATACGATAAAAGGATTTAACAATATCCTTGATGGAGAAGTGGACGATTATCCTGAAGCAGCTTTCCATATGGTTGGAACAATCGAGGAGGCAATTGAGAAAGGAACAAAAATCCTGGCACAAACTGAAGCATAAAATAGGGCAGAGCGCTGGGAGCATGTTAAAATACAAAAGGAACTGAGAACTAAGAACCCGGAACTAGTTCAAGTCGGCAGTCTACAATCGGCAGTGTAAAAAAAAGTAAATAACAATCAAACAATTATAACACAATGGCAACTGGATTTAGCCTGATTAATTACCTTCGGTGAGATCCACTTCGTTCCTGTTCACAAATTAATCATAAAGATAAAAGTACTAATAACATAGTATGTTTGATAGACGATTAAATTTTCCATAAAAAAGTAATCTGAATTTCTTATGCAAATAATTCACTTTTAACTTTTTACTTTTGTCTTTTATCTTCTGTATGAATAATGCAGGTTAATATAAAGTCAAAAAAAAAGTCTAAATGAAGGCTAAAAGGTTAATATGTGCAGTTAGAAATCTTAGCCTTAGCCTTAGCCTCAGCCTTTAACAAAAAAATATTTATAAGAATGATATAACTTATTATTAATCAACGAATAATCTTAAAATTCCGATACATAAACACAAATACCGTGTATTTAGAAATAATAACTCCTGACAAGAAAATATTTACGGGTGAAGTAAAACTTGTAAAGGTGCCTGGCACAAAAGGCTCTTTTGCAATTTTAAAAAACCATGCTCCAATTATTTCCACTCTCGAAGAAGGGATTGTCAAAATAGTGGAAGAAAACGATCGTATTGATTATTTCAACATTAAAAATGGTGTTGTCGAAGTGAAAAAGAATAATGTGATGATTCTTGCTGAATCCGCTGAGTAATGTGGTTTTTTAACAATTCTTCCGATATATCTACATGTTTTCAAGCTTTACCACTTCGCTCATCTGAAAGGGCTCGCCCATGTGAAATATGCTTTTCTTTCAGAATTTCATGGGGTAAACAAATAACAGCTAACCAATAACATATAACTTATACCATTCGGGTGGTGAAATTTCTTTTTATTCGATTTAGTTCAATAGGCGATATTGTTCTTACTACTCCGGCAGTCAGATGTCTGAAAAAGCAAGTAGAAGACGCTGAGGTTCACTATGCTGTAAAAAAACAATTTGTACCTTTGGTAATGGCTAATTCATACGTTGATAAAGTACATCAATATGATGGTAATCTGTCAGAATTAGTAAAGGAGCTGCGACAAGAAGAGTTTCATTATATTATTGATCTTCACCATAACATAAGGAGTTTTCTGGTAAAATCGTGCCTGAGTGCAATTCCGCTCTCTTTTAATAAAATCAATCTAAAAAAGTGGTTATTGGTAAGATTAAAAATAGACAGACTTCCGGATGTGCATATTGTTGACAGGTATATCGAAACCTTAAAAATCTTTGATATTAAAAATGATGGTGAAGGGTTAGATTATTTTATTCCTGAAGAAGATGAAATCGATCCCGCAACTCTTCCGGACCTGTTTCATTCGGGCTATATCGGTTTTGCGATTGGAGCCATGCATAACACAAAAAAACTAACCCTGGAGAAGATCATTTCTTTGTGCCGGGAAATAAACCATCACATAATACT